>JBLHLI010000121.1:0-7176 GCA_047618765.1 Enterobacterales bacterium
TTTACATTCTGACCATGGCTTGCTTCCGGGCCAGGGATAATTTTTTAACCAGACTACATATCGGGCTAAACGATATCTATCAATAAGCAGATGGGTACCTGAAATAATAACAAGCCTCAACGGATTGGTTGTTATAAACAAAAAGGGTAATGTATAGAAAAAACATGGACTATTGCAGCTTTCCAAACATGAGATTTTTCTCTCGCCATCCAGTCACTTTGAAGAATGTAATCTCCAATAGCATGAGCTAGAAGTTGGTCGCCTGTTATCATATTTTATCCATATTTTATCCATATTGTAATGAGACTATAAGAGTATAAACGGCATTGGCAAGTTAAAAGTTGTTATAGTAAACATTCACATAAGCAGCCTTTTTATTTATGTAAAGACTTAAAATTCAAACCTAATTTTCACAAAATATCGTTTACCATTAGATATGGCCTAATAACCTCAATTAGCTTTATAAAACCATAAAACCATAGAACCAACAGTTTAATAACATTCGATTTATAGTAAATTAGAAATAAGCGCCTATACTAAATATTAACTAGTTATAGTTGTTAGTAGCTACTAATTAAAACACTACCTCGATATCTAGTCATTTTGTAAATATAATACAAATTTTTGCTTATTATGGTAATTTTGCCAGATGGTGGTCATATTAGTGTGATTCCGATGCTATTTCGAATTGTTCTAATTATCTCTTTATCCCTTCTAGGGATAGATACGTTTGCCCAAGAGATTAATAAATCTGCTGTTAAAGCAGAAATAACTGTTCGGCTTATAAATCACATTACCTGGAAAGATGAAAATAAAATCCAAGCTTTTAACATAGGATTTATAGGAATAGATCAAGAATATTTCAATTATCTAGAACGATCGATAACTGCTCATAAAATAAGAGGAAAGCAAATAACACTAACAAAACTAGAAAATATTGAACAATTAACAAATATACAAATGTTAATTGTAGCACCTCAAACTAAGCAGCCTTTCACTGAAATTGCAATTAAAGCACGACAAACCAATACACTTATTGTATCTGAAGTAGATGATGAGCAAATCTATATTATGATCAACTTCTATCTCACTCCTGATAACAATTTAAGATTTGAACTAAATCGTTCTAATTTACTTTTAGAACAACTAAAAGTCAGCAATGATATCCTTCTCTCAGGCGGTACTGAACTAGATGTGGCCGAGTTATATCGGAAGATGGAGAGCAAGCTTCATCAATTAACGAGTGTTCATCAACAGTCATTGTTATATGTCGCTCTTGTAATACTGTCCTTGTTTTTGCTACTTGTTTTCAGACTTTATAAACTAAATCAGGAAAAAAAACGAGTTACTCTTGAACTAGCAAAAAGCCGCGAACATTTAGAAGAGGAAGTTAAAGATAGAACGGCTGCGGCTCGAGAAAGTGAAACGCATTACCGAGCATTATCAGAACTATCACCTGTTGGTGTATTCAAGACTGATATTAATGGTAACTGTCTCTATGTAAATAAAAGATGGTGTGAGTTTTCCGGATTAACTCGAGAACAGGCAGTAGGTTACTGCTGGCTAGATGCTATTCATCCAATTGATCGATCACAACTAAGCAAAAATTGGACTGATAATATTCAATCAGAAAAAATATTGAATACAGAACATCGCTATATAACGCCCGCTGGTGTTATTCGATGGGTTTTTGGTCAATGTGATGCTGAGTATGATACTGACGGTATTTTGAAAGGTTATATCGGGGCTGTTGTTGATATAACTGAGCAACGGAAATTAGAAGAGCAGCTTAGTAGAACTCAAAAAATGGATGCATTAGGTAAACTTACAGGCGGCATCGCGCATGACTATAATAATATGCTTGGAATTATTCTAGGTTATTCGGAGTTGATTACAAAGGTAGTGCATGGACAGCCTAAACTGACTAAATATATTAATGAAATTATATATGCTGCAGAGCGTGGGGCTAAACTGACAAAGAAATTACTTACCTTTGCTCGACAGCAATCAGCTGAAAGTAAAGTCGTTAATTTGAATACCTTGTTAGAGGATTCACAGTTAATGCTAGAAAAAACTTTGACGGTTCGTGTCAGGTTGATCTACGTGCTAGAAAAAAGTCTGTGGCTGATTAATATCGATCATAGTGACTTAGAAGATGCGATATTGAATATGAGTATCAATGCTATGCATGCGATCGAAGGAAATGGTAAATTGACTTTTGAAACACGTAATGAAGCTATTAAAGAAATAGATGCGCAGCATTTACAAATATCCCCTGGAGATTATGTATTACTAAGCATCACCGACACAGGTTGTGGTATGGATGATGCAACAAAAGAGAATATATTTGACCCATTCTTTTCTACTAAAGGTGAATTTGGTACTGGTTTGGGTTTAAGCCAAGTCTATGGTTTTGCTCAGAGGTCAAAAGGTAATATTAAAATTTACTCGGAGCTGGGGCATGGTTCACGATTTACTTTATATTTTCCTCGCTATTATGAAAGTGGTATAGAGAAGAAAGAGATTAAAGAAGTAAAAGAAACTAATTTATCGGGAAACCAAACTATACTTGTTGTAGATGATGAACCTGCATTAGCAGAATTAGCATCAGAAGTACTTATTGAACAGGGTTACCAGGTATTGGTTGCAAATAATGGAAAAGAAGCATTAGTGATTCTTGAAAAAGAAGCTGTCGATGTGTTGGTTTCAGATGTCATTATGCCTGAAATGAATGGTTATGAGTTAGCAACTATTGTGCAGGAAAAATACCCAAGTATAAAAATCCAACTAGCCAGCGGATTTAACGATACTATTGATGCAGATAATGTTAGCTCCTTACTACAAGAACAATTACTTCATAAACCATATCATTCAGAAAAATTGTTGTTAAGGATCCGTGAATTATTAAATGGTTCAGCCGATTGATAAGTTTTATTGTTTATTATTAGTTCTAGCCTACATATGAATAAGACAAGTACCCTGTTCAACTGCGATATAGTGGATGACCAGGTCAACTAGAATAAGTATTATATTTGGAGTGACATCATGGCAACCCCACTATCCACAATCAATACAATCAAGGTGTTAAATCCTTCCTTAACCCATTCAAATAACCCACTCTCTTCAGCCTTAGAAACAGTGAATAGAGGAAAGGACAATCATTTTAACGCCAGTAAAAGTTTTGCAGTATTTAATGATATTTTGCAAAAGACCTATCAAAAAATGGTCTTTAATCCAGAAAAACCAACTGAAAATCCAGCTAATTCAGCGGCAAAGGCCGATCTTTCGGATTATCAAAGTGTTGATAAAATATCATCGCAGCAGGCTGCTGACACCATTCTAAACTTTATCAAGCAACGAGTAACCTTAGATAAACTTGAAGGTGCTGATGTTCAGGCGCTAACCGAACGCTTAGAACAAGGACAACAGAGCTTTATAAAAGGCTTTAATGAAGCAAAACAGATTATTGATGATTTAGGCTTACTCACCCCTGAATTACTTCAAGAAATAGATGATACTTATAGACTTGTAACTGAAGGCCTTGCACTGTTTAAAGAAGATATCTTAAATCAACAATAGACCTTGTATATTTTAAGCCCCAATAATCCAAGAGCTAGTCTTTACGATAGAGTGTAGACGGTATCAGGGGTTGGATCAAAAAGGCTAGATACATTCCCACTATCATGCAGGCTAAAAATACCAGTGTCCGCATATCAAGTAGCGAAGCCGAGGCAATTGCAGGGCCTGGGCAAAAACCACCAATTCCCCAGCCAGCACCGAACATTGCAGCACCTACCAACATTGGAACATCAACCTTCGTACGTGTTGGCAGTTTAAATTTTGGAGCATAAAGTGGTTTATCCATTTTAGGCTTGATAAAATGGAACATAACCGCATAGACAGTAATTGCCCCGATCATCACGAACATCAGACTGGGATCCCATTGTCCCCCTGTAACATCTAAAAACGCAATCACCTTGCTCGGTATAGTCATTCCTGCGAGCGTTAAACCTATAGCAAAACAGATGCCTGAAAAGAAAGTAACGAGACCGCTGATAAAGATTTTCATAAGCCAATCCTCGAACTGCCTAAAAACCAAACAACTAATGCGCCGACTCCTATAAAGGTGGGTACAGCTGCAAAGGATCGTTTTGAAATACGACCGATGCCACATACGCCATGACCGCTAGTACAGCCACAACCCAGATGTACTCCGACGCCAACTAACAGACCAGCAAGAGCAATCATCTCTATACTACGCCCAGTTTCAAGCGAATATCTCTCAGGCATAATAAACGACATGACAAAGCCGCCGAAGACAAGACCGAGGATAAACAGAAAACGCCAAAAAACATCGCCAGTTTTAGGCCTGAGTAGACCTTCAACTATTCCAGATATTCCAGCAATTCTTCCTATTGATAGCATTAACAAGGCGGATGCAAATCCTATCAGCACGCCACCAAGTAGTGGTTTTATTATTTCAAATTCAGCAATCATGAGTAATAATCCTATTTATGTTCTATGGTTTGTGTTCTTAATGCATTTCTCAATGGGATTTGTATTGAATTTGAAATTATACAGGATTTTTTACAGGCTCTAAACACAAAATACCCCTGATTAATCAAGGCTTTAAATATGCTACCAGTGGACGGACTCGAACCACCCTACTTTACGTCTGCACGAAATTTATTAGGTTTCGTCTATTACCTAATCGCACTATTAATTAAGGTAACCGAACCATCAAGATGTACATCTCTTTGTGGGAAGGCAATCACAATATTGTGCTCATTAAATAATTCATCTAAGCGAAAACGAATATTACTTCTCGTTACCCGTAATCCACCCTCAACAATTGAATTTATCCAGTAGGTAACCTCAAAAACCAAGGAGTTATCACCAAAATCTTCAAAAGTAACAAGAGGTTTGGGATCTTTTAAAACTTCAGTCTGCTCTTCAGCAGCCTGCTGAATCAATGCTGCCACTTCTTTTACCGGTGAACCATAAGCAACACCAATCTTTACCGATGTTCTAACTAATCGATCTATCAGAGTCCAATTAACCACTGTATTTTCAAGCAGCTTGCTATTGGGGATCAACAAATGAACGCCATCAACTCGTCTTATTCTAGTGGAGCGTGTATTAATTTCCTCAACCACACCTTTAGCGTCTTCAACTTCAAGAAAGTCTCCTATTCTAATAGGTCTTTCCCACATCAATATCCAACCACTAATAAAATTATTGATAATGTTTTGAGCACCAAAACCAAAACCAATGGCTATAGCACCCGATAAAAAAGCAAAGGCTGTGATTGGAATATTAATTAAATCTAGAATGGTAATAACGATAATTGCTATAGCAATTATATATAACACTCGTTGCAATAAATGGATGATATTAGGGTCAGTTTTTTGCGTGGTTAAACGGTTAGTGATCAATTTCACTAACCATTTCGTGACAAATATGCCAACAATTAAAAACAGTGGGATCACCAAAAGTTCACCCAAAGTAATGGGTTGTTCTGAAATTGTAATAATTTCTGATGAGAGAAACGATTTGATCTGTTCAAAATCCATAATTAAACCTTATTTCAACTTTCTTTTTGATCGCAAAAATACTTTTGACGGCTCAACCAAGAATTTACTGCCTATTGCTTCACGTCCAAATAACATTAAATAACTCATATCAGAACGGTCAGTTAAGGTAATTTCAATCGTCCAGGAGTCATCACCCAATACTATTAGCGTTTCAATAACGTAGCGTTTTTCAAAAGTGCCATTAGAGGATTTTACTTTACGAATGTCACTTATTGGCGCACTACAGCGCACAATACTGTCAACATTATGTAAATCGGGATGAATATCAAAGGTGACGACTTGAATCCCGTCAACTAAAGCTTCTTCAATGTTATCGACATGCAATGATGATGTTTTTGCACCCGTATCCACTCTAACTTTAAGCCACTCAATGCCTAAATCAGGTAGAGCAATCGATTCTAATCGACCAATAATTGTTTTATTACTCGCCATTAAACGCCTCTATTCATTATCTATAAGTTCAGGTAATAACTGCTCTTGCGCTATTTCTATATGTTCTGCAATATCTTCATCATTTTCAGTAAAATAAGCAATATGAAACATCGCTTCACCTTCTTGCACTAGGGGTATGTTTTGTTTACCAATGACAATGCCTGAGAGCGTTGCTTTAACAGAATCAATGACTTCTCCATATGGGCTGCCAATTTCGGCTAATACTTGACCTTTGGTAATTTGGTCGCCCAAATTTGCAATACTATGAACTATGCCACTTGTATTTGCTCTTAGCCATTTGCTGCCGTTGGCAATAAATGGAATGACTTTTTTCTTTTTAGATTTAGTGACTTTTCTAGTCATGCCTAAATGTTGCAACACATTTAAGATGCCTTTCATTCCTGCGCGAATAGAGTACTCATCAAAACGTAGTGCTTCGCCTGCTTCATATAATAGTATTTTTGTCTGATTTTTTACAGCCGATTCTCTTAAAGAGCCATCGACCAAATTAGAATTTAATATAACAGAAACACCAAAAACCTCTGCTAATTCTTTGGTTTCACTATCGGACATATCGGCTCTTATTTGTGGCAAATTAGAACGATGAATTGCACCTGTATGTAAATCAATACCATAGTCACAGTGTTTTACTATTTCATTTAAAAAAATATGGGCAACGCGACCAGCCAAAGAACCCTTAGCTGATCCCGGAAAGCAACGATTAAGGTCACGACGATCAGGCATATACCGACTTAGATTCACCACACCGTATACATTAACCATGGGTACAGCGATCACAGTACCTCTAGTAATCTTAAGTTTCTTTTGATTGATTAATCGTCGAATAATTTCAATGCCATTCAGTTCATCACCATGTACTGCTGCACTTATAAAAATAGTAGGTCCGGGTTTTTTAGCTCTAATGATATAAACAGGCAAAGATACATCGGCATCGGTGTATAGTTTAGCAACGGGCAACTCAATTTTTCGTTGCTCTCCTGGTAATATATCAAAATCACCTATACTTAATTTTTCCATGCTAATTTCTCTATTATCCTTTGCCTACAGTTTTATTTTTATGAGGTTTTGCATTCTTTTCTAAAAACTCAAACACCATACCGGCAACATTTTTTCCTGTTGCTGTTTCAAT
>JBLHLI010000122.1:0-7169 GCA_047618765.1 Enterobacterales bacterium
GTGTCCTCTGATACTAAACTTTCAGAAGATGACATATCAACCATAATAATCTACCTATTTTCAAATTTCTTTCGAAGAAGTGCAGCTATTGTATTCATGACAAAAAGAAAACTTAATAAGACAAGAATAGCAGCGGATGTTTTTGCAAGGAACGATCTTTCTGGACTATCTGCCCAGAGAAATATTTGTACAGGCATCACAGTAGCAGAATCAGTTATTGAAGCTGGAACGTCGACAATAAATGCCACCATTCCAATCATCAATAAAGGAGCTGTTTCACCCAAGGCCTGTGCTAATCCAATGATGGTGCCTGTTAAAATACCGGGCATCGCCATGGGTAACACATGACCGAAGGCGGTTTGGACTTTCGAGGCACCTATACCGTAAGCAGCTTCTCTTATCGAGGGTGGTACCGCTTTAATGGACGCTCGACTGGCAATGATAATAGTCGGCAATGTCATTAAGGTAAGTACAATACCGCCAACTAAGGGTGCCGATCGTGGTAGTCCAAAAATGTTAATAATAACGGCTAATCCCAACAGACCAAAAATAATGGAGGGAACAGCAGCCAAATTGTTAATGTTTACTTCAATGATGTCAGTCCATCGGTTTTTTGGTGCAAACTCTTCCAAATATAATGCGGCAGCCACACCGAGAGGAAAGGACAGCATAAGCGTAACTAACATAGTAATAATGGTACCAACAAGGGCGCCTTTAATACCCGCTAACTCAGGCTCTCTAGAATCACCATTGGTAAAGAAATCGATATTAAAACGTTTTTCAATACGCCCATCGTCGTTGAGCTCTTTTATCCAAGTGGCTTGCTTTTGGTTTATTCTTAGTTCAGCTTCACCCAAGACCTTTGCACTTTTAAGATAGCTATCCACATCATCATCAAGAAGTAACCAAACTGTTTCATTTTTACCGAGCAGATGAGGAGACTCTATAAGATGATCTCTTAAGTCAAACTCAGCGCTCGAACTGATCATCTGTGTTAACTTTCTTTTATCTGTTCGTCCTTTGACGTTGGGAAACGTTTCATAAAGTGATTTCTTTAAAACACTTCGATAATTAGCTGTTTTAAACTGGGCAGGATTCTGGCCTTTTATCGACAACCAATCTTCTTGATAGGTAATGTCTATGGACACCCAATGTTGATGGAAAGCAGGAATTGCTTTATAAGTTATATCAGCAATCAACATAAAGACTAGGAAAAAACCAAAAGTGACGGCAGACCGTCCTAATAACTTAAAAGACCTTTCTTTTTTATGTCGCTTTTCTAAACTAGCTTTGACAATAGAAGTTATATTTTTTGAATCAATCATATTGTTCTCGATATTTTCTAACAACTTTTAAAGCAATAACGTTTAATACTAGTGTAGTTACAAAAAGCATCAAACCTAAGGCAAAAGCTGCTAATGTTTTTGGGCTATCAAATTCTTGGTCACCGGTTAGTAAGGTGACAATCTGAACCGTAACCGTAGTTACAGACTCGAGTGGATTAGCAGTTAAGTTAGCAGCCATACCTGCTGCCATCACCACAATCATGGTTTCACCAATGGCGCGTGATACCGCTAATAGTATTGCACCAACAATGCCGGGAAGAGCTGCGGGTAAAAGCACTTTCTTAATCGTCTCTGAAGGAGTCGATCCTAATGCAAGAGAGCCTTCAGAAAGAGATGATGGCACAGCACTAATAGCGTCTTCTGATAGAGATGAGACGAATGGAATAATCATAACTCCCATTACTAGACCTGCCGCTAAAGCACTTTCAGAGGCAACGGTTAATCCTAACCAACTTCCAAAATCTCTAATCAAAGGCGCTACTGTTAAGGCTGCAAAGAAGCCATAAACAACAGTAGGTACACCAGCTAATATTTCAAGCATAGGTTTGGCTATTGAGCGTAGTTTAGAGGAAGCATATTGGGATAAATAGATAGCAATCATTAAACCAACAGGTATTGCAAGTGACATGGCAATGGCACTAATCAATAGGGTACCTAGAAATAAAGGTACAGCACCAAAGGCTCCTGAGCCGGCAACTTGATCGGTTCTCATGGCAATTTGCGGACTCCAGTGAGTTCCAAACAAAAATTCCCAAGGTGGTACTGATTTAAAAAATTGAATCGATTCAAAAAGTACTGAAATAACTATGCCAATGGTTGTCAGTAGAGCGATACCAGAACAGCTCCATAAAATTCGGGTTATAATTTTTTCGATTTTAACTCTAGAGTGGAATTGCTGAGTGAATTTACTCAAAATAAACAACACGCTAGAACAAGCAATTAGAATAACAAACCCTGCTTTTAACCAAGCAGCGGTTGAATTAAGTTGTTGTAGATATATAGCAGCTTGAACCTGGATAATTTCTTCTGGATCGGTTGAGATTGTTGAAATTACTTCTTCAGTTACTGACATGATACGAATGTTATTAAGATAGAGACTTAATTGGTCGCTACTTAACACTGCAGCTTCTGCTGGCAATTTAGAGACCAATAAAGAATCAATAACTGAAGACTCAAAAATTCCCCAAGCTAATAAAAACATCAGAGCAGGAATACCACACCAAAAAGCAGTGAGAAGCCCAAACTGTCTTGGTAATGAAGTCAGATTTTTTATCTTTGAACGTCCACCAGCAACTTTTATAGCTCGCTGAATGGCAAACCAATAACTAAACAAAGCTAAAAAAGCGATAACAAAGATTAATGTCGATGAATCCATTGTGAATTATCCTAATAAATAACGACTAACTTAAAATAAACTAAATACTAAAAAGAGGTAGCTAATAAATTAACTACCTCAAGTAGACTCTCTTGTCTAGAAATTACAATACTAATGGTGTTAATGATAAAACAGAATCTCTAACCGCTTTAAATTTATCTTCAGCAAGGGGTATCAAACCTTTTTCAAGTAAATAACCATCTTCACCCATAGCTGATTCACTAGTAAACTCAGTTAAAAACTCTAGTATTCCAGGAATTTTCCCTACGTGTATATTTTTAACATAAAAGTATAATGGTCTAGATATAGGATAAGAACCATCTGAAATTGCATCAAAACTTGGCTCAGTTCCGCCAACTTTAGAGCCCTGCAACATGTCAGAGTTTTGGTCAAGAAAACTAAATCCAAAGATACCAAAAGCATTAGGGTTTGCCGATAACTTTTGAACTATCAAATTATCATTTTCTCCAGCTTCAATATAAACATGATCTTCACGAACAGCATGACAGATTTCTTTATATTTTGATTTATTGGTTTTCTTTATGGCTTTAATCCAAGAATACGTTTTACAACCACCTTCAAGAGCTAATTCAGCAAAAGCATCTCTAGTACCTGAGGTCGGTGGCGGTCCTAAAACTTCAATTTTAATTGCTGGCAGTTTAGGATTGATTTCATTCCATAGCTGATAAGGATTTGCCACAAGCTTTTCACTACCGTCTTTAGCAGGAACTTCTTTAGCCAAGGCTAAGAAAAGCTCTTTAAGGGTTACGTTCATCATTGGTGATTCTTTAGAATTTGCTATAACAATTCCATCATAACCAACAAGTACTTCAGTGATTGACTTCACTCCATTTTCTTGGCATTTATCAAATTCACTCTTCTTTATCCGTCTTGAAGCATTCGACATATCAGGTGTATTTATTCCTGCACCAGCACAAAATAATTTCATGCCTCCGCCTGTTCCTGTTGATTCGATTTTAGGTGTTTTAAAGTCTGTCGCTTTACCAAAACGCTCAGCAACGATAGTTGAAAACGGATAGACAGTTGATGAACCAACTACATTGATGGTGTCACGACCTGCTGCTGTTAAATCTCCAGAGCTAAGTATGGTAGAACCGAATACCACTATAGATGCTATTAATGTTGAAGGTAATACTTTGTTAAAAAATGACGTTTTCATCTTGTTATTTCTCGTTTGAGTTTATGATTAAATTAGTATTTATGTTAATAATGAAATTAAAAATCTGATTGAATAATTCAGATTAAAATTTTAGTTCTATGCCAACACCAAAGATGCTGTCTTCATTTTTGGTTGCACCTTCTTCAGCTAATGTAAGATAAGTGAAAGCTTTTACTTTTTTGCCTAACTTGTGGTCCCAGCCTAAGGTTACTTGTGACGAGTATTTAACTTTTGAACTTACATCAGCTTCCCAAACATCAGATTCAGCGACTTGAAATTTAAAAGAGTTATCTCCATTTATATATTTAGCACTAGCGATTATTCCATCACCATCAAAACCGTTGTTATCTGTGGTTTGATACATGAAACCTAAATGCCAATCATTCAGCTTATATTGAGCAACAAATCGTGCTGTATCTACGCCTTCTCCTTCAACATCAGCGTCGAACGATATACCTAAATCCAGTTTTTTTATACTGTATTCAAAAGCTATAGATGTGCCATCTGCAATACCATCATTAACACCAGTATCTTCGCCTGGAATAAAAGCTACTTTTGCTTTAAAACCTGATATTTTTGGTGTGCTGTATTGTATGATGTCGCTAGCGCGTTTTTCTGCATTAAAAGTCGCTTTTATATCACCAGGTTGGTCATTGAAAAGGTCAATTTTCATCTGTAGCTTTTTCGTTGGCGTATCATGACGACCAAGAAAGACTTCTCCGAATCCTCCACGTACCCCAACAATTTGGTTTCGTGATTTAATGTTATCTGAACCTGAATTATCAGTAACATCAACTTCCCACTCAAGTTGATAAAAAGCTTCAAATCCGTCTCCTACTGGTCCTTTACCTTTAACACCAAATCTTGATGCATTACTGTTCAGTTCCCATTGATCATTTCCGTCATCTTCGTCTACTTTATCCATGGTTACATTAATTTTTCCATAAAGGTTTAGCCAATCATCATCAGCTAAGTTAGTTGTTGGATTTAGAGTTCCAACAACAGCAAGTGCGATTAAACTAGTCTTTAAATGTTTCATGTCTTTTTCCTTTAACTGCTTGTTTAATTAATCATAATTTGTATCTAACTTGAGAAGTATAATAAGTATTATTTATTACGCCTTTGTGACAGGATTAAAATAAAAATTTAAATGTCGAGTATTCTACTATTTATTTAAATATCAATTACTTACTAGTGAAATAATGAATCATCTGGAAATAATAGCGCCAAGAAAGGTAATAAAAGCTATAGCAGGTACTAAGTCTTCTAAGAGTTACTAGTATCAATTGATGAGATTGTTGAACTTGGGAAACAGGCACTGAAGGTTGAGCCTTTGCCTAGTTGACTTGTTATATCGAGGAATCCGCCATTGTTATCGAGGATATGTTTGACGATTGATAAACCTAGGCCTGTGCCTTGGACTTTACGTTCTCTATCAACGTTTACTCTGAAGAAGCGTTCGGTCAATCTTAACAAATATTTTTTTGCAATCCCTTCTCCACTGTCTGTAACTGAGAAGCAGGCAAAGTCATTAGCATTTTTAGTCCAACAAATCTTGATGGTTGAGTCTTCAGGTGAATACTTGACAGCATTGCTGACTAGGTTTTGACAAAGGCTGTAGAAATCTTGTTCTATGCCAGTTAATTTTAATGTTGAATCTACCTTAAGTTCAAATTTATGCCTGGTAGATGTACTGCTAGAATCGAACTCTGTTACTAATCGTGATATTAAGTCTGGCACTTGAATGATATCGCCTTGGTGTTTTGAAATACCTTTTTCTTCGAGTTTAGATAATACCAATAAATTGTTTAATATTTTTTCCATGCGTTGTGCTTGGCCTAGTGCATTGTTAATAACTTTATTAACAGCTGGTGGTAGTTCTTCATCTGTATCTAGTATTTCTAGGTATCCTGATATAACTGTTAAGGGTGTTCTAAGTTCATGTGAAGCGTTAGCAACAAAAGCCTTGCGTAATTTTTGGATGGCAATTCTTTGACTAACGTCTCTGACAATTAATAAGGTTTTATCTTCGGTATAGCGAAGTTTAGCAAAACTGAGGGTCTTCAAATTATCTAAAGGTGAAAGTAGTTCTATTATTGACTCATCATCAGATGACAGGAGTGTTTGTAAGCCTAAATCACGAATTATATTGTCGATAGGATGTCCGATATCCCGAACAACATCGATACCTAAAATATCATGGGAAGGTTTATTGGCCCATTCTATTTCTAACTTATCATTGAGAATAATGGTTGCATCCGGAAGAGCAGACATGACTGCGTGATAATGATTGGCGATAGTAGTTAAATGCTTTTTACGATTTTTATTGGATGTCTGAGAACGATAAAAATGTTGTACGATTAAAGACCAGACACCACTGCTATCAGGGGCGCTTTTGACAGGAGCACCTTTTCGGATCCATTGTTCAAATATTTTTAGCTGATAGAGATTCCAGCCAATATATATGCCCGCATGCAGGA
Organism: Enterobacterales bacterium; assembly: GCA_047618765.1. GTDB lineage: Bacteria > Pseudomonadota > Gammaproteobacteria > Enterobacterales. Next base: position 6,382 of record JBLHLI010000122.1, read on the forward strand.
TGACTGACAACAGCCATTGCTCACTGACTAAGCCAAATAATGCAGCTGACCCTAGAGCAACTAGGATTCTTGAGTACTCAATAGACCAGGCATTATTCATTTAACGAGTTCTCAATTGAATTTTTAAACGCTACCATCAGAAAACATGTAACCCATACCTCTGACGGTGATAAGGTACTTTTGCTTTTCATCCGGGCTTAGTATTTTTCTTAATCTTAACATATGTACATCAACGGTTCTTTCTTCTAGATACACACCTTGTCCCCAGACAAAATCTAGTAATTGTGAGCGTGAATAAACTTTATTTTTGTGGGTGAGGAAAAATTTCAATAAGTTAAATTCAGTACTACCTATGGATATTCTGTTGCCATCGATTGTTAATTGACGGGTCGCAAGGTTTAGCGATATACCATGAAGTTCAAGCATTTGCTGATCATGGGTAGGTGATGAGCGGCGTAATAATGCTTTAATTCTTGCATGAAACTCTTTAATGCCAACGGGTTTAGTCATGTAATCATCTGCACCACTATCAAGGCCTCTAACTTTATCCATTTCCTCAACACGAGCGGTAAGCATCATGGTTGGAATGTCGGCTAGCACTTCATCTTTTTTTAGTTTTTTAAGAAACTCTATACCCGACTCTCCAGGCATCATCCAATCGACAACGATGATGTCGGGTCGATTAGTTAATAATATCTCACGAGCCTGTTGTGCACTGGCTGCATCAAGAACATCATATTCTTGCTTTTCTAATGAAAAACGAAGCATCTCTCTAATAGCATCTTCAT
>JBLHLI010000123.1:0-7101 GCA_047618765.1 Enterobacterales bacterium
CCAAAACTTACATTTACATCAAACTTTTGAGCTTGAACTAAATTAAATAGTCCACTGCCTAAAAATAAATTTGAACTAGGACAAAAAGCTATTCCTGAATCCATCTCACCTAATCGCTGACATTCTTCATCTTTAAGGTGCACACCATGGGCAAAAATACTGCGCCTTGAAAGCAACTTACTCTGATCATAAACATCAAGATAGTTTTTTGAGTCAGGAAACAATTCTTGAACCCACTCTATCTCTTTGCAATTTTCTGAGAGATGAGTTTGCATATAGACATCAGGATATTCAGCTAATAATTCACCGGCTTTATCCAGTTGTTGTTTTGAGCTAGTTGGTGCAAATCGAGGCGTGATAGCATATTGCAGTCGACCTTTATTATGCCATTTTTCGATAAGTTGCTTACTTTCAATATAACCTGTTTCGGCTGTATCAGATAAGTAGTCTGGACAGTTTTGATCCATTAATACTTTGCCACAGATCATACGTAATTTTTTCTTCTCTGCAATATTAAAGAATGCATCCACTGACTGTTTATGTACAGTGCCAAAAACCAGGGCTGTTGTAGTCCCAGCTTCTAGGAGTTGTGATAGGAAGAATTCTGCGACATCTTCACCATGGGCTTGATCAGAAAAACAACTTTCTGCTGGAAAGGTATAGTTTTCTAGCCACTCTAAAAGCTGCTCACCATAGGAGGCAATCATTTCTGTTTGCGGATAGTGAACATGAGTATCAATAAAACCTGGCATCATTAAGCCATTTTTATAATGAGTTACTACTGTATCTGAGGCTAAGGTTGGTAATAATTCTTCGGCAGCACCAACTTGTTTTACCAAACCATCTCTTATAATGAGAAGCGCATCGTCAAAGTACTCATAGCTTTTTTCAAGCTCTACTTTGGCGGGATCATGTAAGAAGTGAAGCAATTCACCTCGATAAACTTTTAACATTATACTTTTTCCATGAGTCTATTTTTTAAAGACATATTTGTATCGCACCGTCTAGGTTGATAACATCGCAATTTTCACCCACACCACCTCTATCAACGACAAGAAAGTCGCTGCTGCAATTAAGAGCCAAACAATAGTGATGCCAAGTACCGGCATGATAATTAACCCCCTGGTTGGAAGTTGCTAAAAATACTTCTAGCTTATTCACATCAAAGTTACCTTTAGGGGCCACCACAACTAAATAAGGCTGCTCACCCAAGGGCATAAAAGCTTGGCTCGATAGTGGATGGCGTTCCATCATTTTAATGTTAATCGGCTGTGGTAGTGGTGATGAACGAAATATATTAATTAAAGGGCGCCCCTTATTATACTCAATATTAATTTCAGCTAGATCATCATAACGTTCAGTAAAACCATCATTAATACTAAAGTGTTTGCAGTTATCGCTAACTTCAATAACATCTCCAAATGCTGTAAAGCTTTCAGCTGATAAGGGTTTAGGAGTAATTTTCGTCATCTTAACTACCACGGTAAGTGGTGTAGCCAAAGGCTGTTAATAGCAAAGGAATATGATAATGAATACCACTGCCATCAAGTTCAAAGACAATATCTACATAGGGATAAAAACCTTGTTCATTATTTGAGGAATAATACGTTTTCGTCTCAAAATGTACACGGTAAGTCCCAGCATTTAAGGTAACATCAGTTGACAATAAATCACCTATTCGACCGTCGGCATTAGTTAATCCTTCTGCCAGTTTTTCCCAACTATCAGCAACTTCTTGATAAAGTGTTATTGGCAAGTTGGCTGCCGGCTTGCCACGAGTGGTATCTAGTACATGAGTAGTTATTTGACTCATAATGTTGTCTCCAAACATTTATCTAATCTAATTTGAAAAATTTTACGCTGCTCTTCAGCTGCTTTCATTAACTCAGTTGTTCTATCATTGGCTAAGCGCTCCGTTAATAGTTCCAACATTTCTAATGCGGATTTGCCTGTCGCACAAACAATAAATATAAAACCAAATTTTATATAATAATTTTCATTGCCAGTGGCTAGTTCAGTGAGAATTTCTTCTGATGCATCTTGCACAGCAATTTGTTCTCCGCTAGCGAGCTTTTTAGTACTAGCATATTTTTCTCTGAGACTATTAACATCTCCAATTCTTGGATGTCCTTCAAAAGCCTCAAGATAATCTGATTCGTCTAATCGCTGCCAGTTTTGATTCGCTTTAGTAACTAAGATTTTCTGATCTGTAAAAGGTCTTGCCTTTATCATTTTGCTGATCCAACTTGAAGATGTGCAACACTGCATAAATAGTTTTTCAGCTTCAGCCTCAGTTACTTTATTTAACTCTTCTATTTTCATCTAACTCAAACCACTAACAGGTTGTCCATAAATATGCATTCTTGATATTCCACCATCAGGAAAAATACTCAATCGAACATGACTAAAGTGTTGTGATTTATCGCTTAATATCTCTGCAATAAAACAGTGCTCTCTATGGGCATATAATTTGGTTTTAGCAATAACTGGTTGCCAGTTAACTTCTAGTAGTGGATCAATAAAATTATTATTGTCCGTGAGCACCCCTTCAAGCTTAAAGCTGTCTGGAAAATTGCCTTTGAAATGACAGGTATCAATAATGACTTTTTCAATACTACCCGCAGCTGCAAGTTTAACAATAGACCAGTCAGGACCCGGATCACGACGACGTTTTGTCTCCCAACCATCTCCCATATCTTTTCCACGACCAGGCATTAGCAGGTTATTTTTATCACTGAAAAACATATCACTAACTAATATTGCTTTAGCACCATTTTTAATGGCTGCTAAATTTATAAGCTCGCCAACAACAAAATTTTTCCAATGAACATCAGCCTCTCCATAAACACGTAAGCGGGCAACTCCACCATCGGGAAAAATATTTAAACGAATATGTGTCCAAGCTGTATTATTTGAAATTTCAAACATATTCTGACTATGGGCATCTACAGGAGTGTTTTCTAAAACGTTATGCCAGTTGGTATTCTCATTGGGTTGCTCATCACTGACACAAGCTTCAATAGATACGGCTTCAGGAGCATTACCTCTAAAATAATTGGTATCAATATCAAAGCCTCGAATTACACCACTGATCCCAAGACGAATAATACACCAATCATGCTCTCTACCATCATCTCGACCATAACTTCGTCTTGATTCCCAACCGTCCATCCACTTACCACGTTCGGTATATTTATCATCAATGAAAATACCGCGCCCCGGTTTTAGAATATTTTCCATCTCAGCAAAAAAGTCATCACTGCACAACAGAGTTTCTCCGCCGACTCTTTCACTAGCCAGATCAACATAATTAGTGTTTAACTTTAAAGCAAGTTCTGCTGCAGTTCCTGTTAAGGTTGTCATAAGTTGCGTATTTTCAATCATTTAAATTACCCTATAAATTACCTTATCAATTTGTTCTTAAAAGAGGTCGGCCTTTTGGTGAACTTACAAAATTATCATCGCTATAGATGAGATGTCCTCTCAGATAAGTTTTCACTATTTTTCCCCTAACGGTGCGACCTACATAGGGGGTTATTTTATGGCGGTGCTTGATCATATCATTACTAATAGTAAAACTTGCTTGCTCATCAAAGACTAATAAATCAGCATCAAGGCCAACGGCAATCTGGCCTTTAACCTTATCTAGTCCAATAAATTTTGCTGTTTCTAATGACATTAATCTTGAAATATCTTCAAGGCTAAAACCACGGGGTTCTGCTTCAGTCCAAATAAGCGGCAAGCCAAATTGCAAGGCAGATATACCGCCCCAGGCCTTCTCGATATCGCCACTATCTATATTTTTTAACTGAGGTGTGCAGGGAGAATGATCAGAGACAATAAAACTAATTACCCTATCTTTAATCGCCTGCCAAAGATGCTCACGATTTTTATTCTCTCTTATCGGAGGGCAGCACTTGAATAATGTTTTTCCCGGAGGAATATTTTCTGAAGCTATGGTTAAATAATGAGGACAGGTCTCAGCGGTAAACGTCATTCCTTCTAATTTTGCATTAGCAATTTTTTCAAGAGCTTCATCAGATGATAAGTGAACAATATGCACGCTTACATCATGACCTCGTTCACGTGACTCTCTCGTTAGGTCTATCATTAGGTCAATCGCTTCATTTTCCCATTTTTTAGGTCGTGATTCTAAAAACTTTTGATAGCTATCTCCAATGATGATTTCTTCATTAGTACCACAATCTAATTCTGCGTGAATTAAATACGGTACTTTATGTTTAGCTATAATTGGCATCGCTAATCGAATGTCTTTGGCTTCGACGTTTGGAAATTCTTCGATACCTGAATCAATTAAAAATGATTTCACACCAAAAACACCCGCTGATAATAACTCATCAAGTTGTTCAATATTATCAGGGATAACACCTCCCCAAAAACCACAATCAACCCATAGCTTATCGGTTACTGAAGCTAATTTTTCCATAAAAGCAGCTTTAGTCGTTGTGACGGGAATACAATTTAATGGCATATCAACAAGTGTCGTAATGCCACCAGCGGCAGCAGCCTGAGTAGCAGTATTGAAACCTTCCCATTCTGTACGACCCGGTTCATTAATATGTACATGTGAATCTACCAAACCAGGCATTAATACCTTATCAGTCAAATCTTCAATAGGACAATCCAAGGCACTACCAAAAGGATGAATGGCATGGATAACATCATCTTTAATTTCCACACAGGCAGCAATCATTCCCTCTGGAGTGATAACTCTGTTACTTTGTAATGCAAAATGTCTCATCTATTTCTTTACTCTTAACTATTGCTTATTTAAAACTTGTTTTATGGCTTTCAAATGAACACCTTGGTGTAAATTTGCTTTTTGTTTACGTTGTTTGTCAATAGAAGTTGGTTCTCGAAAATCCGCTTTTTTATTGGTTGTTGATGACATTTGATAATGTTCTATAATTTCAGCTGAGATTGATACAGCAACTTCCATGGGTATTTTTCCAGAAACATTATCTAAACCGATTGGACATTTGACCATTGATAACTGCTCTAGAGTAACATCACGTTGTAATAACCTTTGTTGAAATCGATTCCATTTGCCTTTTGATCCAATCAGTCCAAAGTAGGCATAATCTTCTCGTTTGATAATTTCTAGGCTAATATCAAAATCCAATTGGTGCTTATGCGTCAAAACAATGAAGTAGCTATTTTCTGGCATCTTAGCAACTTCTTCTTCAGGGAATTCACTGACGATAACTTTTACATTATCAAGATTATCAGCCAGAGTACCAAACTGTCCTGCTCTGCTATCTACCCAACTTATTTGACAAGGCAGTGCAGCAAGAATTGGAATCAAGGCTTCTGCTACATGCCCTGCCCCAAACACCATAATGTTTACTCGAGTTCTGGGAAAACATTCAAAAAGTACATTTGCGCTACCACCACAACATTGATCGAGATGTATTCCTAATTGAAAATGTTCAAGATGTTGACAGGGCTTACCCTCAGTTAACAATTTCTTAGCGAACTTTATTGCTTTATGCTCTAAATGGCCGCCACCAATAGAATCAAATGTTTTTTCTAAAGCGATGAGCATTTTTGTACCGCTGTCTCTTGGTGTCGAGCCAGCAACACCAATAAGCGTTACAATGACATAAGCTTCACCCTCTTGACTAAAATGATGAGCAGCTTTAATCCAATTCATTTTCATCAGAGAGTTGCCTTCTGGTTATTTATAAATTCTTCTTTGATTTTCTCAACTGCCCAAAACACACGTTCAGGTGTCGCTGGAGTATCAAGCTGCGGTCTTATTTTATAATCTGCAACACTTGCAATAGCATCCGTAATTGCTGACCAGACCGAAATAGCGAGCATCAGCGGTGGTTCACCAACGGCTTTAGAGTTATAAATTGTCTGCTCACGATTCGGATCGTCCGGGAGTAAATTTACTCTGAAATCTTCTGGAATATCACTAATGGCAGGGATCTTATAAGTCGCAGCATTATTGGATAACAGGGCGCCATTATCATTCCATACAAGCTCCTCAGTAGTCAACCACCCCATGCCTTGGACAAAACCGCCTTCAATTTGACCGATATCTATAGCCGGATTTAATGACTGTCCAACATCATGCAAAATATCAACTCTGAGCACCTTATTTTCACCTGTTAAGGTGTCTATTATAACTTCAGTTACTGCTGCTCCTATAGCGTAATAGAAGAAAGGTCGCCCCTTAGCATTGTCTCTGTCATAGTGAATTTTTGGTGTCTTATAATAGCCCGTTGCTGATAAAGATACGCGGCCCATATAGGCTTGCTGGATGAGTTCTGCAAAAGCAATCCGCTGCTCTTTCTTAGTTTTTTCACAAACAATGATATGACAATCTTTAAAGGTAACTTCATCTTCAAATACTTTATATTTCTCACAGGTAAATTGGATTAATCGTTCTTTTAATATCTTTGCTGCTGCTTGTGCAGCCTTACCATTTAAATCTGTACCTGAGGACGCTGCTGTGGGAGATGTATTGGGAACCTTATCGGTTCGTGTGGATGAAACGGCGATAGTATCCACATCAACTTGAAATTCTTCAGCAACAATTTGTGCAATTTTTGTAAATAAGCCCTGACCCATTTCAGTGCCACCATGGTTTAAATGAATACTGCCATCGGTGTAGATGTGGATCAAAGCCCCTGCTTGATTGAGATGTTGAACGGTAAAGGATATTCCAAATTTAATGGGTGTTAGTGCAATGCCTTTTTTTAATAGGGTGTTCTGTTGATTAAACTTAAGTATGCTTTTACGACGCTCTTGATAATCAGAACTTTCTTCTAATTTAGTGATTAATTCATGTAACTTATTGTATTCAACTTTTTGCTGATAGTGAGTCACGTTACGGCTATTTTTACCGTATAAATTTATCTTTCTGATTTCTAACGGATCTTTACCGAGATATCTTGCGATATCGTCCATCACCATTTCAATAGTCATCATTCCCTGAGGACCACCAAACCCTCTAAAGGCTGTATGAGAAACGGTGTTTAACTTACAGCGATTACCAACCACAGTGACTTTATCTAAGTAATAGGCATTGTCCGAATGAAACATGGCTCTATCAACAATGGCATCCGATAA
>JBLHLI010000124.1:0-7101 GCA_047618765.1 Enterobacterales bacterium
TTCAGTAGATCCGTTTATTCAAGATCCTGGTAACAGCCAGAGCATGAATCCTTATAGCTATATTATGAATAATCCTTTGAGCGGGACTGATCCTAGTGGTTATATGTCTGACTTTGGTAGTGGATGTGACTTGATCTGCGCTAGTGATTTGGATTTGATTAATGGTAGGTTTCAAGACGCTATGTCAGCGTCCTCAAATAATGGGCATTCAAACAATAATAATGGTAAAAAAGGTGATTCAAATCAGGGTAAGCCAAGCGAGGAGATAAATAGTACTTCTAATTCTGAAGGTATTGATAATTTTTCTTATGATTCTAGAGCAGATTCAGATGCTTCATTAGAAGATAAGTTGGGTTTAATGTGGGAATTATTAGTACATGGTGATGTAATTAAAGACTCCGCTCAAGGTCTCGATAATTATTATGGTGATCTTCCAGTTTCTGGTATGTTAGGTGCTGAAGGTACTGCTGAAACAATTCAAGACTTAGTAGGTACAATCCATGCTGTGTCTACTGGTGATTTATCCAAGGTAGCAATCGGAATAAGTTCAACGGCAACAAATGCAGTCGTTAGTAAGATGCCCGGTGGAAAATTTATAAAAACCAAGGTGGCAGCATCTGTAGAAAAAGTCCTCAATAAGAAACACGTTCTTACAGTTGATGGTAAAAAAATAGGTATTAGAGGATCAACGAATACAACAACACACACTATCGATACAAGACACTCTGATATAAACTTGTCCCAACAACTAGATCGAGCAACTGATATTAGTAAAGGAAAACCCCAAGTTAAAACAGCATGGCAAGCAACAGTAGAAGGTTTTAGGACTTTCTTAAAATTATTTGGTGATAAGTAATGTTTAGATTTATTAAAAAATTAAAAGCAGTTAAATATTGGTTAAAAGCTTTAAAGTCTGCTTCAGTCGAAGATTATGATATGGCGTACAAATATTTAAACATGGCTAAAAAGAATGGAATGAAGCATTTGGAATCGGTGTTGCTCAACGCTTTTTTGTGTACAGCAACTCAGAGGCTCATTGAGGCTAATGATTGTTTAGAGGAGTTTGCTTGCAAGATATCTGAAGAAACAAGCTATAATGATGATGAAAAAAAATATCTAGTAGCTTATGCGATATGGTGTTCTAGCTTTCTTCCTGAAACTTATGAGGCTAACAATAATACTGTATTGGTAAGTGCCGATAAATATACATTAAAAAATGTTAGTTTTTCAATTCAAAGCAACTTCCCTCTACCAAACTAATATAAGTTCTACCCCAAAGCACCAATCCCAAGGGGCTTCCCTCCACCCGTCATAGAAGCATTTACTTGCTAGTTAAACCAGTAAAACAGAATCCCCTGTTCATAGGTATTGCCGAGTTGATCCATATGAATGGGCGCGTGTATGATTATAACCTTGGTAGATTCCTGTCTGTTGATCCGTTCATTCAAGATCCCGGCAATAGCCAGAGCATGAACCCTTATAGTTATATTATGAATAATCCGCTGAGTGGGACTGATCCTAGTGGTTATGAATCCTGTAAAGTTGAAGCTAATTGCAATAAGCCTAAGGAAAAGAAAAGAAACCGTGCACGTGATGGACTCAAGTCAAACATTCCGATGTCTAATGGAGCTGTAAAGGGAGTTGCTGTGCAGACGGTCTCAGGGAGTATTGCTGATGTTAATCAGGAAGTATCGCAACTTGAAAGTCAGGGTTATAGTCTTGAATCGGGACAGAACAATATTGATGGTTCATCTAATGCGGTATTAACAAAAAGCGGTAGGTTTTCGATTACTGGTGGTACTAATCAAAATCAACGACAAACTAGAGACATTGAAGATGAGCTTGATGGAAGCCCGAGTAAAAAAACAGCAGATGGATGGACTCTTATATGGAGTATAGATGAAACTAGTAAATATAAGTTAGATGCAATAGGGAAATTCGAGGATACATTCTATGTCGGCTTAATAGACGAGATAACAAAATCTGCACAGAACCTTAAAGATGGTAAGATAGATCCATGGGAAATGAATGATAACTTCTTTATTCAAGGGATAAACAATAATGCATTTCGCAAATACACTATGACTTCAGACATTACAGAACACTACACTCAAATATCCGGAAAACTGAACCTCTCTCTAAGAAATGTAGGAACTAATGAAACTAGGTTTTTAAGAAGTAAATCAACTTCTCGAAAAGAAAATATATTCAGGTCAGCAGAAATAAAGAGTGTTGCTTTTATGGGATTTGTCGGTATAGCAGACATCCCTAGAGGTACCAAAATTCACACTCATTATGATTTAGAGGGTTTTATAAATGGTATCGGGAAGAGAAACTTTGTAATAAATGAGGAGTAACGAATGAATAAGCTATTTATATGTGTAGTATTGTATTCTTGGATTCTGACTGGATGCGCAAAGTCAGAGCCTGAAACTAGCTTCAAAACAATTGCAACATTTCCAGTTAATAAGGTGTGTCACAATTACGTGTCTAGTATAAAGAATGAAGCTGAAATGTTCGAAATTAAATTAAATTCTTTCACTGTAAAACTTGATGCATTTCCTCAAATATTTGGTTTTATGGAGTTAAGAAGCAATAAACTTTTGAGTGTTGACTTACAAAATGAAGCCATCAAAATAATGGACAAATGCTTTGCGAGAGCAAAAACCTCTATACCCATACCTACTTTAGATTCATGGATAGAAGTTGGTAGGGCTGTTCAGTCCAACAAAGCCAGTAATGTGCCAATACATGCATTGATTATAAATGGTACTGAAATTGATATTTATTACAATTGGGATGACAAAAGCAATTAAAGCTAATTAATCTTTCCTAGGATGTATAAAAAAGCTGCACAATTGTTAAGAATGCCGTGTCGAAATGTATCTAGTTGTCTTGTTTTAATGATAAATTAATCACTTACGACCTATGGCTAAAGTTTATTGGTTGCACGTTGTAGGTGCGCTAAACCTCGATTGAACTGCACACCAAAGGGGTCAGATGAACTTGATGATAAAACTACATAGAGGTTATACCGTCTATCATATTTGAAGGCATCTAAAAGACAGAATCCCCCTGTTCATAGGTATAGGCCCGTTGATCCATATGAATGGCTGGGTATTTTGCTTAAACCATGCATTTCATGGTATTATGTTTAATATTGTTAAACAAAGTTAACATGGTGGTTTTTATGTTAGGTGTGAGATTAGATGAACAGCTAGAAAGGCGATTGGCCGAGCTGGCCGACAGAAAGCATCGCTCAAAAAGTTATATTGCTAAAGAAGCATTGAGACGATACATAAGAGAAGAAGAAATTAAAGAATCTGAAAACCAAGAAACTTTAAAGCGTTGGGAGCAATATCAAGAAACTGGAGAAGTTATCAGTAATGATGACATGATGGTCTGGTTAGATTCTTGGGGTTCAGAGCAGGAAAAAGAATGTCCAGTGAAATAGCCTGGTTACCAAGCGCCGCAAGAGATGTAAGTCGACTAAGAGAATTTATTCAGAGTAGTAATCCCACCGCTGCTGTTCGTGCTGCAAATCGAATCAAAGATGTTTCAAAAATATTAGAGGAAAATCCTGAAGCTGGAATGCCCGTTGAAGAACTATTTCCCTTTAGGGAGCTATTTATCCCCTTTGGTAGTGGGAACTATATATTGCGCTATAGAGTAGCAGGTACTCGTGTAATTATTGTGAGCGTAAAACATAGCCGTGAGGATGATAACTAAAAGGTGCTATTGAATAGCTAACTAGCAGAGATTATTTATAAAAGGAATCCACCTGTTCATAGGTATAGGCGCGTTGATCTATATGAATGGGCGCGTCTATGATTATAATCTTGGTCGATTCCTTTCAGTAGATCCGTTTATCCAAGCTCCTGGTAACAGCCAGAGCATGAATCCTTATAGCTATATTATGAATAACCCGCTTGCAGGGACTGATCCTAGTGGTTATCGGAGTATTTGTAAAACAGAGATGAGTTGTACAACTATTCTGGTTAATCAAGGGGATGGTAAAACTAAATCAGGTACGGTTGCATTGGACAATGGCAAGAAGGTTAATGTTACCGTTAGAACCAATAAACCCACTGATGCAACAGAAATAGGTGATATCAAGCTGAAAGATGTAGAATCAATGACTGTTGGCAATAAAGATGATTATACTGTTTATGTTGTTCATCAGACTGGTGGGACTAATGGATATAGAGGAAACTCGGGTTCTCAATTAAACTTCATGGGAATGCAGCTAAGGGGTGAATTAAAAGATGAGTCACTTCTTGGTGTGGCGCCAATGAATGCTATTGAAGTATTCAATGAAGGAAGAGAGGCTGCGAAAAATATACCATTAATCAGAAAAGGCGTCGGAAAGCCTGAGTTTAAAGATGAATTTGGTATAGGATATCAAGATAAAAATGGAAACAACCAGATAAAGTCTTTTCCAAATTTTGATGATGCAAATACGTTTGCCAAAAAAATTAATGGCGGTTGGGTTGATGCAATAAAAGCAAGATTAACTCTGGCACAAACATATTTAATAATGGAAAAAGATTAATCCATTGACTCTATGCTTTGGCTACACTAATAGTAACATCGAACCTTCATTCTTTATCACATTAGCCAATCTATCAATATCTTGCAGTGTGTGTTCATTCCTCCATGAGCAATAGCCTATATAGGACTGAAAGGTGCAATCAATCAATGTTTAGTTAATATCATATCTTGAAAGTATTTTTCCATAAGCGTTACTGTTTTATCGTGGGACATTTTATCTTTAATTACCCCTGTTGCATTACTAGCAAGTTTTGCCAAGGTTTGCCTATCCTGATAAAGCATTCTGATTTTATCGGCAATGGCAGTAGCGTCACCAATGGGTACAAGATAACCATTGATATCATCTTCAATTACTTCTACCACACCATCATTGGCTGAAGAGACTACAGGGGTTCCATTAGATAATGATTCTAATACGGTTCTGGTTAATCCTTCTTTGCTTAATGAGGGTAAAACTAACAAATCACAAGCTTTGGCTATCGCAGGAACATCATTACGAAACCCTGTTAAAATAATGCGTTCGCTCATATTTGAGTCTTGTATTTGACTAATAAAAGGCTCACGGTCTAAATTGTCACCAACTAAAATTATTTTCAAGTTGTTAATATCGCTAAGCTCTTTGGCAGCATCAAGTAATATGTGCGTGCCTTTATGATGCCTTGGACTGCCAACACACAATACATTGAACTGTTCATCATCACTGCCAATAGTGGTTAAATCAACAGCAGGGTCTTGATACCAATTCAAATCATGGCCTTTATAAATGGTTTTTATATTAGCTTTTATTGACTTTCGGACTTTATTTTTTACATTTTTGGTAACTGCACTAGAGACACAAATTACGCCATCAATTCTGGGGTGAAGCATGCAAAGATAATTACTGGGATCGGTTTTATACATGCCGCCAGAGGTACCGCGGTAGGCGATCATTTTTGCCTTAGTAGCAATGCAGCCAAATGCTGCGTTAGGAATACCCTTTGATTCAGTGGCATAGACAATATCAATATCATACTGTTTAATATATTGATGAATTTGCTTTATAACAGCCCAACTGTGTTTATTAAGTGACTTTAATTCAATGATGGTTATATTGTATTTTTTGTATACGTTAAGATAGGCGTTGGTCATAGAGGTCATGATGGTTATATCGTGACCTGCTTTGGCTAGATCAATGTAGCATTCCGCTTCAGGGCGCACGGCATGGTATGAGCGACCACGATTTGGAATAACTAATATTTTCATAAAAACCTTAAAAAGTAACTATCTTCGATAAATTATATTGTTAGTATATCTAAGTTACCTGAAAATGGGCAATTAACTTATGTTGTCTACGCAGGTTTTATCGTAGAATAGCGGTTAAAGTTTTAGACATTGTTAGTGTGTAAATAAAATGAATACAGCCGAGCATCAAGATAGTCACCGTGACGAAATAGAGTTAATTATTGGAAATTCTAACTCTAATTTTTCGGGTGTCACCTCTACTATGTTGCAATTATTATCGGAGCAAAAAAAATTAATTAAGTTGCGCGTTATGGGGAAGCATCACTTAACGGACGAAGCTCTAAATATTAGTTTTTGGCAAGTGGCTAAAGTGTGTCGAAAACCGTTAGCCGATGGGCGCTTTAGAATTTTTCATGCTCGTCGTGTTGATGAAATGATTCAAGCTTTGCTGTTAAAACATATTTTTCGTGCCAAAATTAAAATCATTTTTAGCAGCGCAGCGCAGCGCAATCGCAGTGGCTCAACCCTTTGGTTAACAGACAAAATGGATGCAGTGTTAGCGATGTGTAAAGCATCAGCAAGTTACTTGCACCGAAAACCGGATGCCATTATTTATCACGGTGTGAATACCGACGTTTATACGCCACCAGTCAATAAAATTGATGCTTGGCAATCATTAAATGTATTACCTGAGGGTGTTGAAAAGGGTAAACGTGGTATTGCAATATTGGGACGAGTTAGAGCGCAAAAGGGGGTTCATCTTTTTGTTAAAAGCTGTATCGAGTTGCTTGATAAGTATCCAAATTATACAGCCCTTGTCGTTGGCTCAATTAGCTCAAGCAATGAAAGCTTTGTTAAAGCATTACAAGTCGACATTGAGCAAGCGGGTTTAAGCCAACGTATCGTTTTTGCTGGTGAACAAAACTTTGCTGATATTCCTAAAATTTTTAGTGGTTTGTCTTTAGTTGTGGCATTAAGTGATAACGAAGGTTTTGGCTTAACCATTTTAGAAGCCATGAGTAGTGGTGCAGCCGTATTGGCAAGTGAAGCCGGTGCTTGGCCCGAAGTCGTACGAGAAGGAATTGATGGCTATGTTGTACCGGTTAATGATTTACCTGCGGTTGTAGATAAAATGGACTTACTACTTAATAATGAAGAAAAATTGGCAGAAATGGGAATTGATGGACGAGAACGGGTTTTAGCACATTATTCCGTTCAGCGTGAAGCCAAGCAGTTGGTCGCGTTTTTTAGAGGTTTAATGTAATTGGTATAAGATACCTAGGTAAAAGAAAAAGCTAATGATTTTCTTAACCTGCACAATTATTTATT
>JBLHLI010000125.1:0-7072 GCA_047618765.1 Enterobacterales bacterium
CTTATAGATAATATTTCTGGCAAATAAGACACAAGTTCAATGTTCATTTAATCTCTCCATATAGGATAACTTTACATTTTAGCGAATGCTGTCGTTTATTTGGAAATGGTTTTAGTTATTTCCAGCCCTGAAGCCAGTTATTATCATCTTTTAAGTCAAGCCAGTTTATTGGCATAGCGCGTTTTGATATCACGGCTTCGATTGAGCATGAAATAACTACTCCTTCTTCATCAATTTCTATCTCAGAGACTAAAAAGTGCTTTTCTTTATTCGTCGGCTTAGCGGCTGTCCATTTACTGCTGAGTAATTTTTCAGGATTAATTCTATTCACTGAACCTCCATAAGGTAGCTAAAATTCCTTTGGTTTTATTGCGCACGTTTATACCTCTTTAATGCTAAGCAATAAGTCTGTAGTGCCAATACTCAGGCCTGCTTGATTAAGAAGGGTAGAGACTTGTCCGCGATGGTGTGTTTGATGGTTGAAAAAGTGCTGTGTCAAATAGCCCAAATTTTTTGTGAATGGCTCACCTTTAATGTTGCTATAGGATAACGGGGACGCAAGTACTTTATCGGTGAGTTCAAGCGAGAATGCTTGTATCGTATCATCCATTCTCCCCCTAGATATCAATAGCTCATTGATGTCATTGTATAAGATCATATCCAGTGATTTGGGTGCTCCAAGGCTGCGGACGTAGCTAAGTGACTTAAATTTTGATGAATGCTCAGAAAATCGTTTAAGCCAAATCGTGTCAGCAACAAGAATATGATTGAGTGTTGCAATGATTGAGCCAAAGAAAGCACCGCGATTCTCGGCCAGTTCTAAAGAACTCAATTGAGAGGCTGCTTTATAGATCCCTTTGTTCATATACTGATTGTAATCAGCCAGGAGTTCAAAATTTGACTTTAGTGACATAACCTTTCCTAGGTAGAAAAACTAATTGTTAAGGCTTTAAGCAAGCATAGCTAATAATGGCGCTAGACTCTATTGCTCCATATTTTTTAGTGGCTTCCAACATCAATACCTAAAACTGACATGATTTCATAATAACCAAAAAGTACAAGGAGAAAAAAGATAAATAGAACCATCTCATGCTTAAAGTGATGGCTAAAATAGAAACTTCGGTCTTTATGGTGCAGTACATCCATTAATTCATCGCCGAAACGAATAGAAAGAAAGGTGCCAATGCCAGATAATAAAATAATGGACCAGTAAGGCAAGGGTGTTGTTATTATGACTTTCATTAGCTTCGTAATAAACGTGGTGTTATAAAAATCGCTGAAAAATAGTAAGCCAATAACATTGATTGAAATAGCAATGCACCAGACGACAATCTCTGACAATATCATGCGGATACCCAATAGCAGTCTTAGCGGGAAGTCTAACAAAAAACCAGCATCGGCAATTGGCGTGCAAAGCACAAAGAAACTCCATGTGATTAAAGCGGCGATACCCCCCGTTAACAGATCGTATTGATAGGTTAAATAAATAAAATACAAAAATATGACCATGAATAACAATATAAATTTTATTAGTATTTGATCTCGAGGATGTTTCATTAATTTTTAATGCCTAGTTTTTGTGTGCAGATGTAAAGAGCAAACAGTGGGTCGGGGGGCTATTGCTCACCTAAAGTGATCATTTTTTAACCTCCCATCCCCTTGATGCTTATATTTTACCATTACATAGGCTTGTATGTGTCTGCGCGATATTTAATGATTGGCGATTAGCTAGGGATAGAATCCAGCTCTTGAACGATTGTATTAATTCTCGAGTCGCTTTTGATCGCGCACAGTGAGCAATTTTTTCAATTTTCTCAGAATCAAACATAAGTGTATGTAGGGCTTGCTTGTTTAAAGTATTCATTTGCTTTGTTCCTTTCGTGTTGTTGGATGGTATTTTTCCTACTAGTCATTTATCTATGTAGCTAAAGTACTACTGGGTTAATTGATTTCGTAGAATATAGTCATATAGTAGCTTGTGCTTAAGGGGTAGTAAATGCTAAATAAAGCATTTACTATGTGCATAAAAGCACGGCACGGCATTGTTATTTACTGGCTTAGAGGGGTTAAAAATGAACTGGGATGATTTACGCTTTTTCTTGGCATTATCAAGAGAGAAAACAGTGAGTGGTGCAGGCAGGGTGTTGGCGGTAAAACATACTACGGTTGCGCGACGAATGGCTGCATTAGAAAAGCAAATAGGCTGTCGCCTTTTTGATCGCTTGCCCAATGGCTATGCAATGACACAGGCGGCTGAAAATCTCTATTTACATGCTTTGGCTGTAGAAGAAGTGGTTCAAGCGGCTGATAGGGAGGTGTTTGGTATGGATACGAAGCTTAGCGGGACATTAAAGTTAACCGCTTCCCACAATGCTTTTACGCGTTTGGTGATCCCTAAATTAAGCGAGTTTACAGACCGGTATCCAAGTATAGATATGGAGTTATTGACATCAACAGGGCTTGCAGACCTGGCTAGCAGACAAGCGGATATTGCTTTGCGCTTTTCATCTAAGCCGCCAGAATACCTAGTGGGTCGAGAGGTAGTGTCTATGCATCATGGTATTTATGCCAGTGTGGATTACTTAAAACAAAAGCATGGTAATGAAAAATTAATTTTATGGGAACAAGAACGTAATATGCCGGAATGGACCAGCGACCATTTCTCAGGGGCTTCAGTTGCGGCTAGAACAACAGAAATAATGACCATGTTGGCATTGGTTAAGAATGGCTTCGGTATTGCCAGAATACCTTGTTATATTGCAGATACTGAACCGAGGCTTTGTCGTATTGATGTTTCATTGTCGCCATCCAGCTGGGGGTTGTGGGTATTAAGCCATGTTGATTTAAAGTCAACGGCAAGGGTGCGCGTATGTCGAGAATTTCTCATTGATACTATCGAGCTACAGCGTGATTTGATAGAAGGGCGTACATCTACTTATTATTCTTAAAAAGTGTTATTCCTACTCTAGGGTTTCAATCGAGTCCGTCCTATTCTTTTCAGCTATCTCCCAGTACGGCTGGCTTTTCATGCTTTTCTATATACATCAGTGCAGCTTCTAAGGCTTCGTGTCGTAATGAATAGGTGTTGTTACAAGGGACTAAATCTAATACATGAAATCTTTCAAGTTGTTGGCGCGTTCGTTCATTCGGGCATAGCAAAAAAACTTCACACTTGGCATCTAGCGCATCTTTTAGCGCATTTTCAAGTGCAAGCCCAACGGTCACGTCAATCATCGGTACATCGGTTAAATCAAGAATCATCACTTCATAATCAGCGACACGGGTGTGCTGACGTGAGATAGCTTTAGAGACACTAAAAATCATTGGCCCAGAGAGATATAAAAACAACAACTTCCCATTGGCTCTATCTAGTATGGCGCGTTCGTCTTCGGTTAATGGTAGATCTTTATCATCGCCATCAGTATCACTAATGGATCGAACGGTACGCGTTTGCTCTCGGCTTAAGCGTTCGATAATAATAATGTTAGAAATAAACACGCCTAGTCCGACGGCGGCAATTAAATCAACAAAAACGGTTAACAGCATAACGCCATACATTATTGCCATGCCCTGAACACTGACTTTATGCGCGCGCTGAATAAAACTCCAATCGAGAATGTTAAAACCCACATATACCGCAATACCTGCCAACACAGCCATTGGAATGGGTTCGGTTAAGCCGCCAGCAATCAACACTACTAAAGCCAGTACGACAGCACGAATAATTCCTGAAAGAGGCGAGCGTGCACCCACTTGAATATTCGTTACCGTACCCATTGTCGCGCCAGCTCCCGGTAGCGCGCCAAACAAACCAGAAATCATATTGGCGAAACCTTGACCACGAAGCTCTTTGTCTGAATCGTGCTCTTTACGTGTTAACGAATCGCCAATAACCGCAGTCAGTAGAGTATCGATACAGCCTAGTGTGCCGAGTACTAGCGCATCAATCACCATGGCGGTAAACATGTCTGCGTTAAAGTGCGGCATAACTAAGGAGGGCAGGCCAGCGGGTATTTCACCGATTCGACGAATGCTATCGGTATCAAAAATAATGACGGATAACAGGGTTACTGCTACCAGAGCCACTAACTGTGCGGGTACATATTTGCGATACTTTTTCGGCAGGAAAAATAATATCCCCAAGGTCAGTACACCCAAAAATAGTTCACTGAAGCTTATGTTGGAGAGGGTGTTGGGAAGCGCTGATAAAGTACCCATGACGCCACCAGGCGGTGCTGCTTGACCTAAGAGGGGAGATATTTGCAAGAGAATGAGAATGACGCCAATCCCCGACATAAATCCTGAGATCACACTGTACGGCATTAGAGTGACGTATTTTCCGAGTTTTAACGTCCCCAGAAGGACTTGAAATGCACCCGCCATCATCACAATGGTAAACGCCATTGCCATGCCTGTGTCGGGGTATTTAGCCATCATACTAGTTAATACGGCCGTCATGATAACGGTCATAGGGCCTGTAGGCTCAGAAATGAGGGTCGTTGAACCACCCCATAAGGCGGCAAAAAAGCCTACCATTATGGCTCCCCAAAGACCCGCTTCTGCGCCGGCTCCTGAAGCAACACCAAATGCTAATGCTAAGGGTAGAGAAATGACCGCAGTCGTTACTCCACCAAACAGATCACCTTTCAGGTCCATGTCTTTGAAACGATTACCTAACAAAGTTCAACTCCCAGCAAAAAATTATATAATTTTAGCAAATATTGGGTCCACTAGGACAGACATGTTTTAAAGTAATTACGTTCAAGGTACCTAAATTTATAGTGCGTATCAATCAAGTGTTGCTAATTCAAAGTGACGTGGATTCGGTTAATAAGTGCAATAATGGTAACGCAATAGGGAAGAGGTTTTACTTCTTTTACCCCTTTATTATTGTGGAATAACAACAGTTATTTGCCACAACACTTTTTATATTTTCTTTGACTACCACAAGTACAGGGATCATTACGTCCAACCTTAACTCCATCCCGTACAACAGGTGCTTGTAGTGGTTCATGATGGTCGTGCTGACAGTTTGGTCCATGGACATGCGGCTTTTGTTCTTGAGTATTCATTGTATTCCCTAAGTGTGTTAAACATTTCGCTATGGTATATCAAACTAGGAGAGAATCAACATGAGTTACAGACCCTATAGCGTGATTTTTTAGTGCCCTTCTAGCCTATTTAGAAAGTCAGTGCTAAAAAAGTGGGTATTTGACGCTACTCATCTATAATCTAAAAATAATATCAATGCTATAGTAGGCCTATGACTAAGCGACTAATAACGAACCATGAAAGACTGTAATCAATGCGGTAAATGTTGTATCAAATACGGTGGGGGGGATCTGTCGGCGACTAAAGAAGAGATTGATCTATGGGAAATATTTACCCCAGAAATATTCAAGTACGTTAAAAAAAATGAGATATGGTTCGACCCTGAATCAGGTTTAAGACTAAAAACATGCCCATTTCTTGAAGTGTCCCTCCAAAAAGACTCTCGCTCCAAAAATAAATACACGTGCAGTATTTACTTAAATAGACCCGAAGACTGTCGCCATTATCCTAGTCTACTCCCTGAAATGATTAGGGATGAATGTGAAATGATAGAAGTGAAAGACTTAGAAAACCCTAAAAAGGCTCAAGTTAAATTAGATTTATTAATGAACGACAGCCGTCCTTCAAGCTTCTTATAGGGAAGGTCTACAGCGGCTATGATACCTTGAAAGTAATGGGGGAAATTAAACTATTGTTCTAGAGTTATAATCGAGATTGAGGCTAGTGTCTAATCGCAAAATCAGAATATTTCCATGGAATATCATCGGTGCCAACATTGAAATTATAAAATTTATGGTGGTCCTTACTGAATCGAAAACTACCATAATCATCTTTAATTGCGGCATAACTTAGTCGCGTTTTTAGAATTCCACCATCATTACATGTATTAGCTATACCGGCGCCAAACTCATAGTGAGCAAATGCAGTAGAGTCGTTGGCTAAGTCAAGTTTGCCTGTAAAACCAGTACGAGAAAAACGACTAATAACACCGATTACTGCATTGCCATTAGCTACTTCAGCTGAGGCCATGCCAATACGAAGTAAAGTATAGATTCACCATCAGTAGTAGATTTATCGACAGAGACAGCTAGTGATGTGAAACAAGTCTGATTAATAGCAATGTTGAAGTGTTTTTTCGAAAATACATACATTGGTTTTTAATCTAAGGTAATTGTCAGTTGTTCGGGGCAGGCGTGTAGCTCTGCCCATGACTCTCGTGATACTCGCTATTTATGTTCTTACCCAATGAGATTTCAGTGCAAATTGCGGCATGTGCATCATTTGCTGCATATAAAATTTGATTTTTTTTAAGGGGATAAGCGCCCCAGTTTGATATCTGGGCGCCTTTTCCAAGGCGGGATTTAAGCACCATTGCTACAGCAGCTCTAGCTCCAATACTATTTTTTTCTCCCACTAAGTTTTTTAACGTAACCGATAAATCTTCTGTGTTTGCTATATTGATATTTAGTTTGGTGCGCAGCTCTTTATTATCGCCTTTAATGCCGAAGCCTACTTTTTTTATTGTTGGATTGCTTAATATTTTCATAGCTGCAGAGACCGCAGCAGGAAACCTGGTGGGAAATAGAAACGCTTTTGATTCAGTAGCCAGTTGGATTAACGTTGGGCCAGCACTCATTTCACCTTTACGAAAAGTAGGTTTGCTCTCGGTGTCAAAACCTAGGCAAGCTTCATTAGTTAGCGCTTCCAATGCATTATCGGCATCAGCTTCATTCTCAATGATCTTAATATCTAAAAGACCAAGGCCAGTATATAAAGGTAATTCTCTTATCTGCTCTTTAGTTGGGCGCCGCATATTATAACAGATGATGGAGGGGCAGTTTTTCGTTCGGTCTGATCATTTTTTAATTCACTGTTCCTGTTCTATGTCAAACAATACTCTGCCAATGAAAAAGCATCGTTTTATTGGCGTCTGTCCTTTACGTTGTAATGGTTAACAATAGGAGGGGAGAGTTTTTACAATATTAAAACCAAATGTTTAAAAGTACTGACATGGCTAAAA
>JBLHLI010000126.1:0-7071 GCA_047618765.1 Enterobacterales bacterium
GCAATCTAACTCAATGTTCCGTCGGTGTTCCATTGTTCCAACTTGGTTGCCTACCGTTGATGCCAATAGATGTGAAAGCATCAAGGAGTGACCAATGTCAAAATCATTTAATTTCGACGACGACCTTAAAGATCTTCAATCAGGCAAAGATTTAACAGGTGCTGGTTGCAACTAAAAGTGCTAAGGGTAAAATTGATTTATTCATGTTTTTTCTCTCTATTTAATACGCTATTTTATCTGTATAAGTTACTGATAGATTAGCAAACTGTATTCTGCTGACTAAGGGCGTTAACGATTAGTGCTTATAGGATTTTTTATTGGTATATATTTCAGATTTATACCTTGATGGATCTTATGTTTGTTTACCTGCCGTTGGGTATACATTAGGAACTGGCAGTTAATGACTGTGAATTCAACCTTAGCACACTCAGTTTTTATCCATCAGAAGTGGCCCTTAATGTCTTGACAGTCTAAATGCAATATTAAATATATTCTGCGATTTTGATGTACAATCACGCTTAATTAAATAACCTAGGGTATAAAAATGAAGGGTAAACAACAAAACTCACAATTGAAAAATGTACTAAAAATTATTGTTTTTGCTAGTGCTTGTGTTGGATCAATAGCAAATGCCAAGGAGATTAAACACGAAGTAGCATCTACCAGTTCCGTTATCGCGAGGGGGGTTAACCCAATCTATAAAGATGAGCTAAAGGAATTTGTTGAAACATTTAGGTTATCAATCATTAATCAAGACGCAGAAACATATAAGTCGCTTTTTTATAGCAAATCTCCTCCTTGGATAGTTGTTTTTAGTGATGAGATGGTAAAACTTAGACGAAGTGAAAAACCAAATTTCCCACGATCAGTAGATTTTTCAAAAATGGGGTCGCCGTTTGACAGAGAAATGAAAGAAAGAGAAGAAAAGATTTGGAATATCAAAATTGAAACCGATGGATATTTGGGCTATGTTCATTTTAATTATAGTGACCACGAAAAGGGTTTGAAAAAAGCATGGGGAACTCAGGCATGGGTTCTTGTTAGAGAAGATGCCGGTTGGAAAATAGTTTCGATGACATATGTGGTTACCGAAAATCTGGTACCAAAAAAAATACAGTAAACAAGCCGTTGATTGGCACATTAAGCAATAAACTTACTATTGTCGGATGTCTCCTGTGTTCGATGAACGGTCATAATAGCCTATCCAATTTGATTAAAATCATCAATACCAGTACATTGTTTCCAAAGGAAAAATAAAAGTAAGAATTAGGGATTTAGATGATATTACGTAGCGTTACCAAACACGTCAAAGAGCAAAACTGGTTTGCAGTGGTCCTTGATTTATTTATCGTGATTTTTGGGGTATTTATTGGTATTCAGGTGGCTAATTGGAATGAATCGTACAGCGACCAAGCAGAATACTTGCTTGCCCTTGAACGACTTAAACATGAAACAAAAACAAACCGTGTAACAATTGATACAGTCGATATAGCCGTTGCAAAGTCCCTTAATATTGTCGGAGATGCCTTAGATATTTTACTCACATGCTCTGACAGTAAAGAAAATCGCTTACTAGTCAATAAGGGCCTTAAAGAGCTTCGAGGTACTAATGGTCTCTATTTACGCAGCCAGGCATTGAAAGAATTGACCACCAATTCACGCCTTTTGGCACAACAATCAGCGCAGGAACGTCAACGGTTTACTGACATGCTGTTTTATTTTAATTTAATCAAATCCCAAAGTGATTTTATGGAATTTCATCCTCAGAATAAACGTTTTGAAGACATTCCAATTCTCAGAGTGGGTCGACGCCAATCTGTGTCCAATGAATATTACGGTGTCGATTTTAAACAAATTCGCAGCATCGAACTTAACGTCCCTATCGACGTGGCCTGTAAATATGATCCACTCATAAAAGCGTTTATGACTTGGGAGCGCTGGCAGGCTGACTTCATACCCATTGCTGAGCAGGCCCACATAGAAATGAACGCTACAGAGGTCATATTGGAGAAACGTAAATGATGGCCCCTCCCTGAATCGAACGGGCGACCTGCCGTTTATAACTATAAAAGGTTAATTTTGTTCATACCTTGACTGGCTGCTTTGAGATCACATCGAGAAGGAGACGTTCTAGTTCAGATTTATAAATATCGAAATACTTTTTATGAACACCCTGCATGCCCGTTATTTCTGTTAAAGCGATGAATTAAAACGACAACGAATAGATAAAATGTAATAATATATTTTTATGCACAGCAGTATTTAAGGCGCATCGCTAATATGTCATTTGCTAAAATAATTACAACAAATAATTTACCTAAATGGCCATTAATACCAGCTTTTGCAATTGCTTGTTTATTAAACTATTACTCCGTTGTCTTTTTTACAGGTTCAGAACTAATATTTGGTAATGTTATTGCCGTCATAGTGTTATTTATCTATGGTTTGTGGCCAGCAGTAATCATCAGTGTAGTTGCTGGAACTGTGACCTATTTCAACTGGGGGGTGATATTTAATATTCCTCCATTCTTACTAGAAATCTTAGTACTCCATTGGGCGATTAAATCTCAAGAAAACCCAGTATATTTCGGTATGCTTTATTGGGCATTAGTTGGCTGGATTGTTGTTGGCATCGAAGTATTTTTCTTATCTGATTTTGAATTATTAACTAAATACGCTATTACCATAAAGTATGTTATTAATGGACTTTTAAATGTTCTATTAGGTTATGTATTGGCACAATTTATTATGATTAAAATTGTGCCAAATAGTTTTGAAAATAAACAAAATATATCTCGATTGCTAACTAATCAATTATTTTACATTGTGACAATTATTGTAATCGTAATCTCATTTTTCTGGTTAAAAGCTTTTCAGAGTGAAAAGCTCAACGATTATCAACAGCGAATACAGGTGAAGGCTAATTATGTGTCGACTGAATTGGGACATTATATAGTAAACCATCAAAAAGCACTGATCATAAGTGCTTTAAATAACCACAACATCTCTGAACCTATAAAAATCCAGCAGGTTTTACAAAATTTAAAAGATACTTATCCAACTATTTTAACTCTGTTAAGTACAGATGCTGATGGTGATATTATTGCTACCTCACCGAAAAATTTATTAAAAAAAACAACCGTCAATGATTCGATTAATGTTGCTGATAGAAGTTATTTTTATGAAGTTAAAAAGAACGGAAAACCTTTTATTTCAGATGTGTTCAAGGGCAGGGGCTTTGGTATTGACCCTATTGTAGCAGTATCTGTTGCTATCCAGAATGACGAGGGTTTTACTGGTGTGTTAGAAGCTTCACTGAATTTAGAATTGTTAAATAAATTAGACAAAAAAGAGATCGCTCCTGAAGACGGATTAATAATTCTCGATCAGAATAATCGAGTTATTTACGCATCAAAACATCTTAAATATAATTTTTTAGAAGATGTATCTACCTTTAAAGTCTTGAAGCATTTATCAGAACCTGAAAATTATTATCTACAAGATGAGTTTGGAAATAACTTAATCATTAAATCTGCTGATTCTGAATTATTGGGATGGAAAATAATCACTACTATACCTAGAAGTGTTTATGACGCCAGTATCAACAACTACATGATCATAACGCTAACCCTATTAGGCTTGTTTATTATAATGAGTTTTTATCTAGCTAGGTGGGCAGTTGGAATTGTTACTAAACCAATTAACACCCTGAGTGATGCACTTAGCGAAGCAGACAATCCTGAAGATTTAGTTAATTTAAAATTAACTAGCGACAGTCAAGAGCTAATAGAAATTTCCAATGTCCAACAAAAATTAACTGAATTTGCTATTCGCTCAAAACAATTAATGTCTGACTTAAAGCAAGCAAATGTTAACCAAGATATAACGAATGCACAATTGCTGGATTTAAATGAAAACTTAGAGCAAATCGTTTCCTCAAAAACTCAAGAACTGAATATCGCCTTGGTTAAGGCGAATGAAGCTAGTGATGCCAAGTCAGAGTTTCTAGCAACAATGAGCCATGAAATACGAACACCAATGAATGGTGTGTTAGGTATGTTAGAAATATTAGAAGATACAGCATTAGAAAAACAACAATCGGAATATATTCGTTATGCTAAAGCCAGTGCAACTTCGTTATTAAGTTTGATAAATGACATTCTTGATTTCTCTAAGGTAGAAGCTGGTAAATTAGACTTAGAAATTATTCGTTTTAATATCATCGATTTACTTGACGATTTAGTCGGCTCACAGAATCTTGCACTTAAAGAAGAGAAGGTAACGATTAGTCTAAACCACAGTGAATGTGTAGCTCATTTTTTAAAAGGTGATCCGGGTAGAATACGGCAGATATTTAGTAATTTAATTAGTAATGCGATTAAATTTACGATGGAAGGCACCATCAACGTTAATGTTCGTATATTGGAACATAACCATTACACAGTCTTGGAAGCTGAAGTAACAGATACTGGAATTGGTATCACTGAAACTAGTCAGTCAGGACTATTTGATTCATTTACTCAAGCTGATAACTCAACAACAAGAATATTTGGTGGTTCAGGACTCGGTCTTGCTATATCTAAAAAACTCTGTGAGTTAATGCATGGCTCTATTTCTGTTTCTAGTAAGATCGATGAGGGCAGTACTTTCAAGTTTAATATCACTCTTGAAACCGATAAAAATCAATTTCAACAAGATTCTATAATTGAAAAAAATGTCAACTTAAACTCATCAGCGACACATTCAATACTTCTAGTGGAAGACAATATAGTAAATCAAAAAGTAGCTTCAACCATGTTAATAAAAGAAGGTTTTATTGTCGATATTGTAGAGAATGGTCAATTGGCTCTTGATCATTTATCAAATAACCAGAATAAATTTTCTGCAATTTTAATGGATTGTCAAATGCCAGTTATGGATGGATATAAAGCCACTAGACATATAAGAAATGGTGATGCTGGTTCAAGTTACAAAGCAATACCAATTATAGCTTTGACAGCAAATGCTATTAAAGGTGATAGGGAAAAATGTCTTGAAGCCGGTATGAGTGATTATTTGAGTAAACCGATTAACTCTGTAAAATTATTCACTATGTTACAGAGTCACATTAGGGTTCGATCACCCCTGATAAACGATAACAAAGGCTAAGAAGAGTTGCACTTACTTATACGAATTCAGGCTTGTTTATTGTCCTAGCAACCGACTTAAGAAACCATTTTTAACCGTTTCATTCTTGGGTAATGCTAGTCTAGCACTCTCAACTATATCAAGCAGCTTGGCTATTCTTTCTTGCAGGGGATTGATTTAATTTTGGTGGGATTGTAGGTGAGGTATTTCATAATGAAATCTCCGATATGTCATGGAAATCTCATGAGCCTCTTATTACGTTAAGGGCAGCTAACGTCACATAGCAGTCGTGACATCCCTTTCAATTCTTGAGTTAGTTTATATAGTAGGTTTATACTTCCTATACGCAATCATTATCAGGAAGTTTTCAATAATCTAATGAATTTACAGTCTCTCGCAAATCTAAGTGAAATTATCAGCGGCATTGCCGTCGTTATAACCCTCATCTATCTTGCCCTTCAGATACGACAAAGTACACGCGCTGTGCAGACAGAAAACTACGCTCGTACTCTAGACCGTATTTCAACGATGCAGTCAAGCATGTCTCAGAACAGTGATTTTGCACTTTTGCAATCGAGGGGTATGGCTGATATTTCAAAACTCACTACATTGGAAAAAACTCAATTTAACTGGAGTATGCTTGAAGCATTTGGTGCATATGAATTTATGTTTCATGCTTCAGAAACAAAGGATATACCAGATGAGGTTTGGCAACGCTGGTCTTTGGTCATTGCTCTTATGATGACGTTACCCGGTGTACAAACTTGGTGGGAGATTAATCCTTCGCCTTTTACGATGAGTTTCACAGCATATGTTGAATCAATAAATAGTGATAATCCGACGGATATGAATGCTGTCCAGCGGTATCATGATTTTCTTCGCGAAAAAAAGGTGGATACTGGCTCATAGCACGCTAACGCTAAAGCGGAAGTTTGAGTAATTCTTGATTTAGACCGCTATTCGAACGTAACCGACATCGAGAGACGATTGCTGGAGGGCAGTAACCGTCACACAAGAGCCAGTCAAAGGTTGATTTGCCAATGTTATTTATTTTAGGTTACTATCCTCAAGTGACGATGTAAAAGCTGGTGCTAAGCACGCAATATGTCATAAAATTAATAATAAAAAGGAAGCCCAGTTGACGAAGTCATTTAATCACTCCATTCACGCTTTTCGTGGCTTTGCCATTATCAATATTGTAGCCATTCATGCTATCGAGTTTTTCTTCTTCTATGTAGGTACGGGTGAAAACCCACCGGAGACTGCCCTAAAAGTCATGGCTTGGGGTGAAAGCATACTATTTCACGACTCAACACTCTACTTTACATTTATTTCTGGAATGCTGTTTTCTATGATACTTATTGATCGTGGTTATCTACGTTTTTTTAGATCAAAGTTAATGTACGTAGTTTTACCTTACCTATTTTTTACCGCGCTTATTACATGGCGAAACTGGAATAATGATGGATTCATTGTGTACTTTGAGGGAAGCACTCTCGACTTCATTGCTTTAGTGGCTAAAAACTTTATCACTGGGGGTGCGATATTTTCTTTTTGGTACATTCCTGTACTGTTAGTTCTCTATATTGCGACACCTGTTCTGGCAAAGCTAATGACTATTAGTAATGCTAAATGGCTCATAGCACTTTTAATTATGGCGCCACTGCTGTGCTCGCGTGCCTGGCCCGATGTCACCTGGACAAACTTCGCCTATTTTCTGGGCGCCTATATGCTGGGTATAGTGGTGGGTGCAAACTATAGTAAAACCATCGAGCTTATTGAGCGTTATCTGTTAAGTTTTGTTTTAGTGGCCATTGGGTCAACGCTTGTATTGGTGGGTTTATTTTATATAGAAAGCCCAAAATGGGGAATCATAACCTTCACTGAATCGGCTTGGTATATTCAGAAAATCGCCATTTCAGCCTTAGTTATATTACTGTTTGA
>JBLHLI010000127.1:0-7059 GCA_047618765.1 Enterobacterales bacterium
AAGCTTGTTTCTTCCTATGGTACTGACTAAGCCCCACCGTTCTATTAACAAATCTAAGTATCAAAATTCAAGTCAACATTCTCAAATACCGTTCTAAGCTACTGCTCTATATTGAGAGTTTGATTACTTAATTGCTATGCAAAAAAAAACCTCGTAAATTTCTAAACGAGGTTTTTGCAGTTCGGTTTTATTTATAAAACCATTAAATCAATCTGCTTTTTCTAGTCCAGAGTATAAACCATGTTTAAGTACACCGAACCACCTTCGTAGTTAGCAGCACTTCGACGTGGGTATTCAAGTCCAACGCTCTGGCGATTACTAAATGGAGCATCGATTTTATTGATATACTCATCAAAGATATTTGAGAATCCAAACTTAAACTTTAACTCGTCACTATATTGATATCCTAACTCAGCATCAAAATAAACAACCGAATCAATAGTCGCTTTATCGCCAGCTGAGAAAGATCCACGTTCATCAAAATGTTCGCCGTAGAAGTTAGCACGGACCATAAGGTTCCAATCATCACCAAAACCCGTGTTAGTCGTTAAAACGAATCTATGATTTGGAAAGTTATTCTCTATATTATCGATACTTCCCTGAGATACAGGGTTAACCGATACTATAGCGTCATCAACAATAGTATCAACACTTGTCTGACTGACAACTTCAATTTCATTATAGCCATAAGCAAAAGCAACATCAGTTGTAGTCATGTTTGACCATTCAAATTGAGTAGAAAGAACAATATCAATACCTGAATGCTCTACATTAAGGGCGTTCGTATAAAAGGAGAATGCTGAACCGTCTGCAGCAACTAATCCACCACTACGATAAATTCGATCATCAACATCAATTTTATAATAATCAACAGTCAAAGTTGACGAATCACCTATATCTGAAGTTATACCAAAACTTATACTTGTCGATTCTTCTTCTTTCAGTTCTCTACCACCAGCCGCTATAGCACGTGGATCGGTAGTAGCGATAACACCTTCTTCAACTTGAGCACCGGTAGTATCAAATGTAGTTACCGTTGCACGATAGTTTGCTTGTCCAGGAGTTGGAGCATGGAAACCTGTCGAAATAGCACCACGTAAAGCCGTTTCGTCATTTATAGAATAACGTGAAGCAATTTTCCAGTTAACAGTGCTTCCAAAGTCTGAAAAATCTTCGTAACGTAATGCATATTGCATAAATAAATCATTACTTACATCATGTTCGATATCCGTATAAACAGCGTAATTATCTCTGGAAAATTCACCGGCATCGCTTGCGGTAATACCTTTCATACCACTAACACCACCACTTTCCATTCCGGCGGCATTCTGATAAGAACCTGGTTCACCAGCAATAGTAGTATAAGTTTCTTCTCTCCACTCGAAACCATAGGCAACGTTAAAATTATCGCCTAGAGGAGTAGAGAAATCGGCATTTATATTAACTTCTTCTTGTTTCAATCCACCGGTATCAAAATCCATTTGTGGAAGAGGGTTTGCAATAGTTCCTAGGCTAGGGTTTACAGAATTATTTAAGAAATAATCTAACTCGTTCTCCCCTGTACTAACACTCAAATCATAGTATGTTCCATTATCAAACTCACCTTTAAGGCCTGTAACAAAACTAAAATCAGTTTGTTCACCATCTAAATAAGGAGTAAAACCAACATCTAACAGCTCTCCGGTATAGCCTAATGCTGCTAATCCTGAAATAGCGCTGTTAGGACCCAGGCCTGCTGCTGTCAAATCAGGATGAATTGGAGTACGATAGAAAAAACGATAGCGTCCATCTGTACTGCCGTAACCTACTCGACCATACCACTTGGTACCATCACCTAAATCAACTCCAGTATTAAGAAACATTCTTAAACCACTAGTCTCTGGACGTCCCCAACTTTGTGTAAGTGGCGCGTCACCAAATGGAGAGTCAGCACCAACACCTTGCACACCAGCATCTAGAAGTATTTGTGTATCGGGACGAATAATGCTTCGAGATAGTGGCTCATTGTCCACATATTCCATGCTAAAGTTAGCAAAACCATTTTCACCTAACTTAACACCTTTATTAAAGGCAAACTTTACACTTGATTCGCCTTCGTAATGCTCTCCGTATTGCAATTCAACAGCACCACCATCGGAACTATCTTTAGTTACAAAATTAATTACACCAGCAATAGCGTCAGAACCATATTGTGAAGCGGCTCCATCTCGAAGTACTTCTACTCTTTTTAAAGCGATAGCTGGTATCATACCAACATCAGCGCCGTGAGCACCTTGACCAGCAGCTGGTGCAAACAATTGAATTAAAGCAGAACGATGGCGACGTTTACCGTCAATCAAAACTAAAGTTTGATCAGGAGCCGTACCACGTAATGAGGTTGTTCGGACAAAAGCACTACCATCACCTGTTGCAGGTGTTGCAGTGTAAGATGGAATTATCGCTTTTAGATTATCAGTCAAATCAGCAGTACCACCAATTGCACTTAAATCATCAGCTGAAAGAATATCAATAGGTACTGGTGAATCAGCAACTGTTCTTGTTTTTTGGCTACGTGAACCGATAATTGTAATCGTTTCTGTTTCAGCGCCATCATCTGTTTCTTCAGCTGCAAACACAAATGGTGCTGCTGCTACAAGTGCTATATATAGAGCACTTTTCTTAAAATAATTGGATTTCATTTGTTTTCCCCGTTTATCGAATCTTATTATATTTAGCCCTTTAAATGGTCAGACCACATAAAGCCCTGCCACTCTACCAAAGAAACGTCTAATAAAACAAGTTTTCTACTAATTACCGACTTAAAAACAGCATTAATCAAGTTGAGTAAATGATTGATATAGTTGATTTAATTAAAGCTTGCTGCATCGCTTCACAATTATACGACAAATTGAATGCAATATACCTTTGAGAAAGCGGAACTAAATCAATATTTTATTGCATTGAAATAATAAATTAAGTAGCCAAAATGTTAAAAGTTCTTTTCTGTCTAAATCATGTAGTGCTATGCTTCGATATATCAATTTAGCCAAGGAATACTTCAGTTGAATAACCTTATACACCGTTCATTATTAAATGAACCTACCTGTGCAGTAGCATGTGATGGCCTCTATATCATAGACAGTAATGGCAAACGATATCTTGATGCCTGTGGTGGTGCAGCTGTTTCAAATCTTGGGCATAGTAATAAAGAAGTTATTGACGCTATCGATAAGCAATTACATAACTTGGCCTATGCACATTCGGCCTTTTTTACCACTGAAGCCTTAGAAGATTTGGCTACCCTCCTCACTTCACTAGCTCCAGGTATGGACAAAGCATTATTTTTATCAGGTGGTTCTGAAGCTAACGAAGCTGCCCTAAAATTGTGTCGACAGTACTTTGTTGAGTCAGGAAAACCTAGCAAGCAACTTTTTATTGCTCGACAGCAAAGCTATCATGGCAATACTTTGGGTGCCTTAGGTATCGGAGGCAATGAATGGCGTAAGCGTGATTTCAAGCCACTTCTTAAAGATAGTCATCTAATCAGTGCCTGCTATGAGTACCGATTAAAAAAAGAATCCGAATCCAGTTATGAATTTGGTCAACGAACTGCCAATGAACTTGAATCTAAAATACTAGAATTAGGTGCAGATAATGTGGCTGCTTTTTTTGCAGAAACCGTTGTAGGTGCCACAGTAGGTGCTGTTCCTGCAGTTGATGGCTACTTTAAGAGGATACGTGAAATCTGTGATCAATATGGTGTTATGTTGATTCTCGATGAAGTGATGTGTGGCATTGGACGTACCGGTTCAATGTTCGCTTATGAAGTTGAAGGCATTATTCCCGATATGGTTACTTCAGCAAAAGGCTTAGGTGCTGGCTACCAACCAATAGGAGCTCTGCTCTGCCAAGGCTATATAACCGATGCTATTCGTGAAGGCAGTGGATTTTTTCAACATGGTCATACCTTTATGGGTCATGCAACCGCTGTAGCAGGTTCTCTTGCAACCCTTAACTATATTAAAAACAATGAGTTACTAGCTAAAGTAAATGTACGTGGTGAGCAATTAAGACAATCACTGAGAGCTAAGTTGAATGCTCATCCCCATGTTGGAGATATTAGAGGCAGAGGTTTATTTGTTGGTATAGAATTAGTTACTAATAAACAAACAAAAGCTCCCTTTGATACAAGTTTAAAACTCAATAAATTAATTAAAGCTACTGCTATGGAACAAGGACTTATGTGTTATCCCATGGGTGGCACTATAGATGGACAAAACGGGGATCATATACTGTTAGCCCCTGCTTTTATCGTTTCTGAGTCGCAAATTGAAGAGATTGCCACAATCATTTCTACAGTAATTGAGACGGTTACTGAAACGATAGCAAGCGATATTTAATAATGAGTATTATTACTAATAAGCCCCTAGTTATTGCTGTAGCCCCTAATGGCGCTAGATATACACGAAAAGATCATCCACAGTTACCCATTACTCCCGCTCAACTTGCTGAGACTGCAGTGGAGTGCCTTGCTGCAGGTGCAACAATGATTCACCTCCATGTTAGAGATCCTAATGATCGGCATTCTCTTGAGCCTAAATACTATCGTCCAGCCTTAGAAGCAGTTAAAGAAGCTGTTGGTGATGAAATGATCATTCAGGTAACAAGTGAATCGGCAGGAGTTTATCAATCTGAAGAACAGCGTAAGTTACTTGGTGAGTTAATGCCAGATTGCCTTTCAGTTGCACTGAGAGAAATAGCACCTCTTGACGCTCCTTTGAATGAATTTAGAGAATTTATCTATAATTTATCAGCTAATGGCTGCTTACTGCAGTATATTTTGTATGATGCTGCTGATTATAATCGCTACCTGCAATTAATTGCTCAAGGAGATATACCCTCAGCTGGCCATTCATTGTTATTTGTACTGGGTCGCTATACTAAAGCGCCTCCTACAGTAGACATTGTCGATGAATTTAAGGATATCTTAACCACAGATGCTCCTTGGATGGTTTGTACTTTTGGAGCAAGTAGCCACAAAATACTCTCAAAAGCTGTCGAATTAGGTTGTCACGCCAGAATTGGCTTCGAAAATGGATTCTATTTACCTAATGGAAATATCGCTAAAAGTAATGCTGAACTTATAGAAATGAGCAGACAGTCATTTGAAATGACAGGAAGAAAAATAGCCAATATTACTGAAGCAAGAATACTGCTTGGGCAAGATGTACGATAAACACTTATAAATCAACTATATAGAGGCAATAGTTAATGTAGTATAAATTAAGCTATAACTTGACTAAAACGCCTATTTAAAGACTCCAAACATCAACGAGCATCAACTCCTAGTCCGTGTTATTATCGCGTCCTTTTTTAAGTATTGCAATATAAGATAATTATGAAACTGATCATTAAGCTGTTCCCAGAAATCATCATGAAAAGCGCTTCTCTGCGTAAAAATATGACTAGTCGTTTGTGTAATAATATTCGTAATGGCTGTCGAAATATCGACACAAAAGTCAGTGTGCGAAATATGTGGGATAAACTCGAAGTTAGTATCAAAGAAGCTGACGAGCAACAAAAACTACAAATTATTGAACGCCTAACCTGTACTCCAGGTATCGATAAAATTGAAGAAGTTACACGCCATAGTTTTAAAACTATCGAAGAGTTAGGTGAGTTAGTTGTAAAGTATAATGCTCATCTTATCAAGGGTCGCACTTTTTGTGTTAGAGCTAAACGTATTGGAAAGCATAGTTTCAAATCATTTGAAGTTGAACGGCTAATGGGTGGTTATCTTTTACGAGCCGAGGAAAATACATCGGTTGAACTCCATAACCCTGACATCACCGTGCGTATAGCGATAAAAGATCAACAAGTAGACTTAATCGCAAAACAACACCTTGGCATTGGCGGTTTCCCTCTAGGAACCCAAGGTTCAGTGTTATCACTTCTATCCGGAGTATTTGATTCTGGCGTTGCTAGTTACCTGACCATGAAAAGAGGTTATTGCACACACTTTTGTTTCTTTAATCTTGGTGGAACTGCACATGAAGTAGCTGTTAAACAAGTTGCAGATTTTCTATGGAGAAAATACTCTTTCTCACATCGCGTAAAGTTCGTAACGGTTCCCTTTGAAGATGTTGTTGAAGAGATACTAACAAAAGTACATCACTCCCAAATGGGAGTTATACTTAAAAGAATGATGCTTAGAGCAGCTAACCAAGTAGCATCAAGAATGAACGCTAGTGCACTGGTAACAGGTGAATGTCTTGCTCAAGTATCAAGCCAAACACTACCTAATCTGACAATCATTAATGAGGTAGCAGAGCTTTTGGTCATTCGTCCACTGATTGTTATGGATAAATTAGACATTATTAAGACAGCAGCAGCTATCGGAACTGAAGATTTTGCTAAGTATATGCCTGAGTATTGTGGTGTTATTTCTGATAGACCTACTTCACATGCTAAAAAAGACAGGATTGAAACTGAGGAAGCCGAGTTTGATATGGAAGTATTAATAAAGGCTGTTGCAGATTCTCAAGTTGTGATGATTGATGAGGTATTAGATTCTGTTAAAACCTTACATGACGTAGAGATAGTTAGAATACCGACTGTTGATGACGTCATCATTGATATCAGACATGCACATGAAGAAGAAGCCAGCCCTCTTCATCTGACAAATAATGAAATAATCAAGATTCCATTTTTTGCATTAGCTCGAAAAGTGACTGAACTAGATAAGGATAAACGCTACTTATTATATTGTGATCGTGGTGTTATGAGTCAATTACAGGCTTCACAACTTGCAGATTCGGGATATGACAATATCTTGGTTTATAGAAACAAATAGTTTGTCCCTCATTATTTAAAAAAAATAGTAATATCTCAATTTAGTTAGTACTTTGGTAATTCATTGATTATCAAAGTGCTGAAACTATCCCTTTCAACTCCCCCTTTCAACGGCTCCACTAAAAGACTAAAAACTTTACCTATAATCTTTGGCATTAAGCTTGCTAACTTATTCTAAATAATTTTATAAATTAATACACAAATCATTACAACATTCATAACAAGCTT
>JBLHLI010000128.1:0-7026 GCA_047618765.1 Enterobacterales bacterium
TCTATAGATTAACACAAAATCAGAATATTGTTGATGATTTAGAAGTTAATAAAGCAACTAAATCACCGTTTTTATTCACTTTTTTTATTTAGAAGCAAAAAATATAAATCATATCAATCTTGAAATATTGATAATAATCCCCATGTATAGTGCCAGACATCAAATCAACTTTCTTATCCTTTCTATTACATGGAGTAAATTATGAATTCACAATTAAAAGCGATTATTCCAATCGTTATTGTTTTTCTTGCGGTAGCTATTGGCATGAATTCCTACACAACCGTTTCACCCGGCCATAGTAAAGTTGCAACTTTATTCGGTGAAATTCGAAACGAATCACTACCTGAAGGTTTTCATTTTGTTAACCCTTTTTTAAAGTTTTATTCCTATGATCTTCGTGTCCAGACCGAAACATGGACAAAAGTTGCGGTTCCGTCTCAAGATAAATTAAAAACCTCTATGGATGTCTCTGTAATATTCAGAGTCAATGCTGATTATGCATCAGCAATGTTAAAAGAGACCGGTGGTTTAAGAGATGTGGTGGTTAAGATATTAACACCTAAGGTACGCTCACTATTAAGGGAAGCAGGTAAAAGCGTTGAGAAATCACAGGATTTTTATCTTGATACTACTCAACAACAGTTACAAGCCTATATGGAAGATGGACTAACAGAGTTTATGTCACAAAAAGGCCTCTTGATTGAATCTGTTTTATTTAGAGATATCACACTGCCACAAGTTGTAACCGATGCGGTAATTCAAACTAAACAGCGTCAAGAGCAATTAGAGCGTGAAAAAGCTCAACTAAGTATTGTTGAGCAGCAAGCACAACAACAGGTAAAACAAGCTGAAGCGCGAGAACAAGCTGCTAAGTCTGATGCCAATGCGCAGAGAACACTAGCTGATGCATCAGCCTATCAAATTTCTGCACTAGCCACAGCACAGGCAGAAGCTAATACGGTTCTTGCTAAATCAGTTACAACTGCATTAATCAAATATAATGCCATAGCAAAATGGAATGGCGAATATCCACAAACCTTAATGGGTGGTGGGCCAGACGGCTTAATACTTCAACTTCCGGGTACAAAGTAATAGCTTATATGTAGTTTAGTAAAAAGTAAAAAGGGGTCAGAACAATTTGTTCTGACCCCAATCTACAAGAACAAATTGTTCTGGTGCCAATCTACAATCTAGGTGGTTTACCAAACGACTTAATGCTTCAACTTCAGCAAATAGGGCAGTCATCTTTTTTAGCAATGATGAGTTTCTGCCAATCTCCATTCATACCGTCCATTAATAACAAGCTACCGTCTTGAATCTTTCCTATTCCCATCAATATTTTTAGAGCTTCTTGAGCCTGTAAAGTGCCAATGACACCGACAGTGGTTGCTAACACCCCTGCTTCTGTACAACTTAGTTCATCATTCTGTGTGTTTGAATAAAAACATTGATAACAAGGGCCATTTCCTTCATTTAAAAAGACTGATAGTTGCCCTTCCATTCTTATCGCTGCACCAGAAAGTAGTTTTATTTTGTGTTTAACACAGCTTTTATTAATCAAAAGCCGAGTGTTTAGGTTGTCAGTACAATCGATAATTAAATCTATCGTTTTATCAGTATCAACTAAAAGTTCTTCCAATTTACCTTCACTGATAGTCTCCTTGATACCTACAGTTTTACAATCAGGATTCAATCTTTTAAGTTTCTCAATGGCTGAATCAACTTTATACTCTCCAATTGAATCAACATCATGGATTATCTGTCGTTGTAAATTGGAAATCTCTACTTTATCAAAATCACAGAGTAGTAACTCTCCAACTCCTGCTGCTGCCAAATAAAGTGCAACAGGGCTTCCGAGTCCGCCAAGCCCAACAATCAAAACTTTAGAATCGTGCAACTTTTCTTGGCCTTCTATATCAACCTGGGGGAGTAATATATGTCGGCAGTAACGTAGCAGTTGATCATCTTCCATTTTCATCTCCAGCATTATCTACAGCACACAATCCAGCACTACAGATACTTAATCTATCTAAGTTTGCTAAATCTTTCAGCGTATTAGCTGAACTATAACCATGTTTATTCATGAGATTTAAAACTAATGAACCTTGTTCAAAACCATGTTCAAGTCCTAAGCATCCTGCTTTATTTAAATAGTGTTTAGCATCACTAATAATCTGCTCTAAATCGGCTAGACCTTCTTTATCTGCTACTAGAGCAGTAGCAGGCTCAAAGATTAAATCGCCTCTTGATAAATGTGCATCATTTTTATCAATGTAAGGTGGATTACTCAGAATCAGATCAAAACGTTGGTCATTGATACAATCAAACCAACTACCTTGTTTAAAGAGAATGTTATTACAATTATTAAGCTCAGCATTTTCTTTAGCTATTTTTAATGCAGCTTCGCTGAAATCTGTAGCAAGGAAAGAAAGCTCTGGATGTTCTTTAGCCAGAGCTATAGAAATCGCCCCACTACCAGTTCCTAATTCTAGGATTTTAAATTGTTTATTGACAGATTTTTCGATGCAGTCTAGAGCCCATTCTACCATCAGTTCAGTTTCAGGCCTTGGAATTAAAACAGCTGGAGTAACCTTAAAGTTCAAAGACCAGAACTCTCTGACTCCAGTTATATAAGCTATAGGCTCACCATCAAGACGCCGTTCTTTAAGCTTATTGACTTGGATTAGCAACTCATCATCTATAAAACGTTCAGGCCAAGTGAGCAAGTAACTTAAGGGCTTATCTAAACAATGGCAAAGTAAAACCCTTGCATCGACAGCAGGAGAATCGGAGCGTTCGGCAAAAGCAAGTATCGTCTTGTCTAACCATTGTTGATATGTGACTTGTTTGGTTTGCTCTATATTAGCCATACTAAAAACTTAGGATGGAGTTTCCGACATCGCCGCAAGCTGATCAGCTTGGTATTCAGATATCAGCGGTCCAACGATTTGATCTAATTCACCTTCCATCACTTCGCCTAATTTATAGAGGGTTAAATTAATGCGGTGATCTGTCATTCTACCTTGGGGAAAATTGTAAGTGCGAATGCGATCTGAACGATCGCCAGTACCAACCAGATCACGCCTTGTTGCTTCCTGCTCTGCCTTTTGCTTTGACTCAGCATCAGAGAGTAATTTTGAAGCTAGCATAGACATGGCTCTTGCTCTATTTTTATGCTGAGAACGCTCATCTTGACACTCAATAACAACGCCTGAAGGTAAATGGGTTATTCGTACTGCTGAATCGGTTTTATTAATGTGCTGACCACCAGCTCCTGATGCTCGATATGTATCGACTTTAAGATCAGCAGGATTAATATCTGGAGCATCTACTGCATCCGCCTCAGCCATGATCACTACAGTACAAGCTGAAGTGTGAACTCTACCTTGAGACTCAGTATCAGGAACACGTTGCACACGATGGGCACCAGATTCAAACTTAAGTTTAGAATAAACGCCTTTACCCACTATTCTTGTTATTACTTCTTTATAGCCACCGTGATCGCCATGATTTTCACTTAGTATTTCAACTTCCCAGCGATTTTTCTCTGCAAATCGGCTGTACATTCTAAATAAATCACCTGCAAAGATAGCGGCTTCATCGCCACCCGTTCCTGCTCTAATTTCTAGATAAGTATTTTTATCATCATTAGGATCTTTAGGGAGCAATAATTTCTGTAAATGTAGATTTAAATTTTCAATATCTGCTTTGGCTTCTTTAAACTCTTCTTGAGCCATCTCTCTTATTTCGGGATCAGAATCTTTTAGCATTTCTTGAGCTGATGACAAAGCTTCTTCAGCCTCTTGATACTTTTTAAATGTTTCAACAACATCTTCTAATTGTGAATATTCTTGGGAGAGTTGTCTAAATCGATTCTGATCATTTATAACATCAGGATCACCCAACATATAGCCAATTTCTTCATGGCGTTCATTGAGTGTTTGTAACTTAATATAGATAGATTGCTTCATAATTATTTTTGTTTATCCTGATTACTTTTCGAAGGTTCGTTGTCTAATGAAAATAAATTTCTGGCCCTATTTAGCGACTCAGTATCTCCCTGACTTACAGCTTCATTAAGTTGTCGAGTAGGCTCGTGTAAAAATTTATTGGTAAGTCGTCGTGTTAACTCTCGTAATAGAGTTTCCGCGGACTCACCTTTTTCTAATCTAGAAAGACTTCTCGACAATTCAATATCAGCCATATCTTGATATTTATCTCGAAAAACTCTTATGGTTGAAACCGCATCAAGCGAACGCCGCCAATCTAGAAATCGTTGAGTCTGTTCATCAATGATTACCTTTGCTTCAATCGCAGCGTTTTCTCTTCCTTTCATATTTTCTTGAATAATATTCTGCAATGCATCGACATCAAAAAGATAAATATCAGGTAGCTCTCGAACTTCTGCTTCAACATCTCTAGGAACAGCAAGATCGATCATAAAAATAGGTTTACGTTTTCTTTGCTTAATGGCACTTTCTACTAGTCCTTTACCTAAAATAGGCAGTGGGCTAGCCGTCGCAGAAATAACAATATCAGCTTTAGGCAAATAATTCGGTATTTCTGAAAGTGAAATAGCTTCACCGTTATATCGCTGTGCAAGTTCGCTTGCTCTTTCTCTAGTTCGATTTGCAAAAATAGTATTGATCTTTGCTTGGCTTGTAAAATGCTGAGCAGCTAACTCTATCGTGTCACCAGCACCAATAAATAATGCAGTTGTGTTTTCAAGAGAACTAAATAATTGTTTCGCTAAGGTGACAGAAGCGTAAGCCACTGACACTGCACTTGCTCCAATATCAGTTTCAGTTCTAACTGTTTTTGCCACAGAAAATGAATGTTGAAATAATTGTTCGAGATGAGTTCCTATTGTTCCAGCAGAGCGAGCAATTGAAAAAGCTTGTTTCAATTGGCCTAATACCTGTGATTCACCTAATACCATTGAATCAAGTCCACAAGCGACTTTCATCATATGAGCAACAGCCTGTTCATTTTTGTGGATGTAATGACAATCGAGAATGTCTTCGTCATTTAATGCTTTATGTTCTTTTAACCATGTTAATATTTCGCTAACTTCTTCATTATTAATATGTAGGTATAATTCGGTTCGATTACAGGTTGATAACAGGGCTGCTTCTTTTAATGCTGGTAATCCGATCAATTCTTGAAGAGCAATGGGCAGTTGCTCGGGAGAAAAAGCGACTTTTTCTCGAACATCCAGTTTGGCAGTTTTATGATTTATACCTAGAGCGATTAATGTCATTATTGTTTGATAATGTGTAAATCATTATTTTCCTGATTAAAGTTGTCAGTTTAGGGCAAAGCTCAAGAGGTTCAAAGCTTATTTCATAAATATAATCGCTAAATTAATGACCTTTGCCAATATGAGTAATTATTTATGACAATTCATTCGCCTCATAGCATACTTTTCTTGAGGATCTATCTCTTGCAATGCTAGTCTTAACAATTAGCCTAATTACATCATTATTAAAGAGTTTATCTTAAGAATCACTATGCATAGCTATTTGCCATTTAAAAATTCAATAACAGCCATTATTTTTATACTCGGTCTAGCGGGCTGTACAACAAAGCAAAACAGCTCAGTAGGTATCTACTCTTCTATTGATAATGCAATCGATTATCCAACTACCCATGATGCCCAAGCCACCTTGTATGAAAAAATACTCCTTGGGAGAATAGCCGCTGGACAAAATAATTATGAACTTGCTCTTAATTATTATCTCTCTGCCCTTCAAATCACCACAAACATCAAATTAGCAAAAGAAGCATTACTGCTAAGTGAACAACTCCAAAATAAAGACGCTTCTTTAAAAATTGCTACTTTGTGGGTTGAAAAGCAACCCACAGCTTTGATTCCTTGGAAACTGATAGCTTATTACTCTTTGACAGAACAGTTAAAAGAGCAAAGCCATAAAGCTATTGAACAGGTCATTACTTTAGAATCTAACTCCAATGAACTGTTAATATTTTTTAATCGTTTAGGTTCAGGTAAGTATCAATTAAAAGTTCAGCAATTACTTGAATCATTATCCTTAACTTATCCAATGAATTTGGCAGTGACATTAGCTAGAGCAACTATCTATAAGCAACAACAAAATTGGCCCAAAGCATTAACCATAACAACAGAGGCCGTTAAATCACATCCTGATTCAGTACTTGCTCTTAAACTTCATGGCAACTTACTTCTTGAAAGTGGAGAACAAGAGAAGGCAGTTCAGTGGTTTAAGAAAACACTACAAAAATACCCAAACTCCAATGATATGCTGAACACCTTAGGCCAGCTCTATTATGAATTAGATCGTTATGTTGAAGCACGAGAACAGTTTGAATTAATTCTCAAGAATTTACCCAATGATAGTGATGCCCAATATATGATTGCTGCTGTTTACTATGCCGAAGAAAATTATCAAAAAAGTCGACAATATTTTGAGCCCCTACTACGCTTTCGAAGACATAGAAACTCGGTACTATTTTACCTTGCTGAGATTGCAAAAAATAATGAAGAAACCGAGACTGCGATCGGCTTGTATCGCCAGATTACTAAGAGTCGGTTTTTTCCAACAGCCCATATGATGGTTGCTAGATTAATGCGCCAACAAGGTAAAGAGAAACAGGCTTTGGACTACTTGAAAAATATCTCACCTGATTTGAGTGACCTCAATTTTCGCTATATGCGAGCTATGGTTGCCGCTGAAATGGGAGCAATGGATCTAACAGAAGCTGACCTTCGTTACATTCTTGTAATCGAACCTGAGCATAATGATGCACTCAATGCTCTAGGTTATACATTAGCTGATGCTAATAAAAATCTTCCTGAAGCTATGGAAATGATTGAAAAAGCGTTTAGTATGAATCCTACTAGTCCAGCCATAATCGATAGTATGGGTTGGGTTTTATATCGTCTAGGCAAGTTACCTGAGGCACTCGATTATTTGCAACAAGCCTATGCGCTTGATAAATCTAGCGAAATTGCTGCTCATCTTGTTGAACTATTATGGCAACTCGATG
>JBLHLI010000129.1:0-6971 GCA_047618765.1 Enterobacterales bacterium
CATTTCTCCAAAATCTGGAAATTCATTTTCAAGCAACGTTTTAATCTGACTAATAGGCACAGCAGCCCCAATAATAATTTTATCGTCTTCTTCATTAATATAGTTAAGCTCACTGACATTACCTACTGAGATGAGTCTTTTAAAACTTATCAATTGTTGTGTAACTTCAAGAGCGAGATCTGTACCACCAGCTAATAAAGCTGAATCTGGATGTTTTAATAACTCTTCAGCTAATTCATCAATGTTCTTAGGCGCAAAATAACTGCTAAGATTGTTTTCTAAGCGTACTGAAGGTGCCTTATTTAGTTTAATGAGTTGCTTTAGAGTTTGTTGATAATGCTTAGCAAAAGAATCTTCATCCGTGGTCGGTTCTGCAGCCGCATCAATAATTGGGCGATAACCGGTACAACGACATAAATTACCTGCTAAATCTTCAAGGACATCCTCTCTTGAGGGTTTGGGATTGTTTTTATGAAGAGCAAAAGATGACATAACAAAACCAGGCGTACAAAATCCACATTGGGAGCCATGATTATCTACCATCGATTGTTGAACAGAATGAAGTTTTGCAGATTCTTTTAAATGTTCAATGGTAATAAGTTGCTTGCCATGAAGACTGCCTATAAAAGTGATACAGGCATTCATTGATTTATAGTGAAGCTCCTCTGTTGAGGACAATTGGGCAACGACAACAGTACAGGCACCGCAATCACCTGAAGCACAACCCTCTTTGGTCCCAACCGAATAACGAACTTCTCTCAAATACTCTAAAACTGTTAAGTTTGTATCAATGTCGGTCAAAGATACCAGTTCATTATTGAGTAAAAAGCTAATTGGATTAGCTGTCATATTAAACATCCCTGATTTTTAATTACCCCTACTACGTAAAGGTTAATTGCTAAGGACCATACTATAGCAATACCAATAACTTGACACAAGTGTCAGGTTATTGCTTTTGATGATATAGAATACGGATTGGGCTTTAGTAAATTAGCACTCAGCATTATTTTATATGGATCGTTAATTGAACAGGTTCTATTTTTTAATAAATATTATAAGATGTTTCAAATATTAAGGTTGTGTCTGTAACACTAGCTATAAACATTTCTCTAATAGAATGAATTATCTTAAATCGAGCTAACTAATGAAAAAAAAATTAACACCTTTAATCGAATATTTTTCAGAAGCCACTACAGCTTGCTTGATCACTATGGTTCAGGGGAATTTACTGTCTTTAACCGTAGGCCATTTAATTATCGCTTCTCAAACCGGAATATTTGCTGGGCTACTTTCTAGCATAGTTGTAATTTTTGCTAAGATTGAACGAATAGAAATTATCGCCATTTTGCTTGGTCTTTTCACTACCATCGTCGATTTTTATATGCATCCAGGTATGTTTGGTTC
Organism: Enterobacterales bacterium; assembly: GCA_047618765.1. Taxonomy (GTDB): domain Bacteria; phylum Pseudomonadota; class Gammaproteobacteria; order Enterobacterales. The sequence goes on from JBLHLI010000129.1 coordinate 1,405, forward strand.
TTTTGCAACAGAGGCTATTGTAACTGGTCTTGGTGCAGGTTTATTATCTTATTTCATTGGATTGTTAATTAGCCACTTTGCTAAAAAATAAGCTCAGGATAGCTTTTATTAAACCTAGCCTTTAGAAAATCGAGGGTCAAGTCCTAGAGCCATACCAGTGACAATAGTTAATTCACCGGATTTAAGGTTCATGTAAATATCATGGTCAGTATAGTATGTATGTTCATTACAAACCCACACTCGTTAAGACAAGCTTAACCACCTGTTCGGTCTTAATTTTATATTCTTCATCGGTAAAACTTTTACCACTATTTAATAACGTCATTTGCCGTTCAAAATCGGCATAATGTTGAGTTACTGACCAAATCATATAGATAAAAACAATCGGGTCCACTGCACTCATCTTATCCGAGTCTATCCAACCTTGAATAACTTCTACGCGATCATCTAGCCAATTTTTTAAGGTAGTTTCTAAAAACTCACTGACAATTGGTGCACCATGTAGCATTTCATTGGCCCACACTTTTGAAGCGTATGGACGTAATCTCGAAAATTCCATTTTCGAAACAACGTATTGTGTTAACGCCTGACGCGGCTCTTCTTGATTATCAAATGCTTGGGCAGAATCCATCCACTCACTTAATATGCCAGCCAATACCTGATGATACAAATTCGCTTTGGTTTTAAAATAGTAATGAATATTCGCTTTCGGTAGAGCAGACTGTTTCGATATTTTTTCGGTAGTTGCACCTTTAAATCCATAACAAGCGAATACATGTTCAGCAGCCTCGATTATTTTTCTTTCATTTATTTCTCGGACTAGCTCTTTTTGGTCTTTCATTATTGCCTCTTAAACATTACTTTAAATATAATTTTAAATATTACTTATAACAGTATCTTTTCTAGCAGCAGTATTAAAAATCAATTCTCATTAATATAATAAACTTCAAGCTCTACGTTATTAAAACAGCCATCTATCAATAATTTAGTTACATTAGCCTGAGTTGAATTTGTAGTACGCTCAACAAGTACGGCTCTTTTTATATCCAGTGGCTTGGTTATCTTAGTTGCTAATACAGCCTGAGAAATCGCTGCCACAAAAGGTGGCAAACTTGGATTATAAGCAGCGTTTTCAGCGTAGCGGCCTTGGACAATTTCACCTGTTGATAGCTCTATAGCACAGCCTGCAAAATTATTGGTGTAAGGTGCATAACAAGCCTTAGCTGCTGCTAAAGCAAGTTGGACTAATTCATCATCTGATTGGTCACCTACTGTCAAATTGATTGCATCAGTTGATTGTTCCATTAACAGCCGTTCACAACCTAAATCTAAGGGTCCAAAGGCGGCAGGAATTAATTGTGATAAATCGATAACATCGAAATTAACATCAGGATCTGATGACAGCGGTGATAAGCCTGAGTAAGAACCTTTGGGCAATAATATTTTAAGTCCGTTCTTACCTACAACTTCAAATAAAAATTGTCTGCAATGTCCACAGGGAGGAGCAGAAATAGCAAGCGCTGATATTTCAGTTTCTCCATGTAACCAAGCATTTGATATAGCAGCTTGTTCTGCATGAAGAGTATGTCCTAACGCTTGATTCTCAAATTCTACATTCGCACCAAAATACAAGTTAGCCATACCATTGGCGTTTTCAGCACCTCTTACAATAGCTCCAACTTTATATTGCGATATTGGAGCCGCAGAGTATTCAGCTGCAACAGCTAAAAGTTCAATCATCAAGCTTTCATAGCTAATGTTTAATTGCTGACAAATCTTTAAGCATAAATCTGCACTTACTATTCCAGAGTTATCTTGAATACTGGCTATATCAGCGGCTACTTCTTTTAGTATATTTAACAATTTTTACCCTTACTCATTAATATCTCTCTAAGCAGCAATAAAGAAACCTGCTAAAGCTGCACTCATTAAATTAGCCAATGTGGCTGCAAATACTGCTTTCAATCCCATTTTTGCGATATGAGCTCGTCTTGTTGGTGCAATAGAGCCTAATCCACCGAGTAAAATTGCTATCGAAGAGAGATTCGCAAATCCACAAAGTGCAAAGGTCACCACTACTTGAGTGTGCGGTATTAAGGTATCTTTTAAGCTTACAAAATCTACGTAGGCTACAAATTCATTTAAGATAATTTTCTGACCAATGAGACTACCAACGGTAACGGCTTCACCCCAAGGTATGCCAATGAGGTAAGCAACAGGCGCAAAAACATAACCTAAAATTTGTTGTAATGTGATTTCTGGTAATCCAAACCAACCACCTACGCCACCAAGAGCGCCATTAACAAGTGCAATTAAGGCAATAAAAGCAATTAACATGGCACCTATATTCATCGCTAGATGCATACCACTGACCGCCCCTTGGGCTGCTGCATCAATAACATTACTGGGCTTTTCATGATCATCAAAACTTACATGTTCAACATCTGTTTTGGGCGTTTCAGTTTCGGGAATAATTAACTTGGCCATAAGTAAGCCACCAGGTGCAGCCATAAAACTTGAAGCAATTAAATATTTTAGTTCGACGCCCATATTGGCATAGCCAACTAACAATGACCCTGCAATCGAAGCCATGCCACCAACCATCACTGCAAACAGTTCTGAACGTGTCATTCCAAGAATATAAGGTCGAATAATTAGAGGTGCTTCAGTTTGACTGACAAAAATATTGGCCGTTGCTGAGAGTGACTCGGCATGACCTGTTCCCATCACCAGCTTAAAGAAACCACCGATAACATTAACAATTTTCTGCATAATCCCTACATAGTAGAGAACCGCAATGAGAGATGAGAAAAAAATCAATACCGGTAAAACATGGAAAGCAAAAATAAAGCCTATTTCTTTCCGTCCTATACTACCAAACAAGAATTCAATACCTGCATCAGCGTAATTAATTACGCCTTGGACACCGCTTGATAAAGCACCTAAAGCAGTCTGACCAAAAGGTACATAGAGTACTAAAGCTGCAAAAGACGCTTGAATTAAGAAGGCCGCTATTACAGTTCTATATTTGATAGCTTTTCGGTTTTCAGAGAAAAAGATTGCGATTGCAATCAGTACAATCATTCCAATAACACTCATAAATATTCCTAGTGATTTTATTGTTAATATTTTTAATCGGAAATGACCTATAATAGCGGCAATACATCAATAAAATTAAAGCACCGTATTTCAGGGTCAAAACAATATTTGAAGAACGTTTTTGTATCTGAAAATCAAGCTAACACACATTGACCAGACGGTCAAGATATGCAAAGAAGCACGACAGAAACAGTAATAAACACAAGTAGTTTGATGAAAGTTGACCAAATGGTTAACATTGGTTTATTATTAAGCACTCAAAAAAGCTCTCTGACCCCAAAAATGTAGAAAAGGCGATTTAAAATATGCTTGCTCAAGAAGTAATCCGTACCAAACGTGAAGGAATGGCACTAAGTGCAGACGAAATCGAGTTCTTCATTAAAGGTTTAGTCGATGGTTCAATTACAGAAGGCCAAATAGCTGCCCTTGCTATGGCTATCTTTTTTAATGGCATGAATCAGCAGGAGTGTGTTGCACTAACACGCAATTTACAAAATTCAGGTGAGACCTTAAATTGGAAACACTTAGATTTAAACGGCCCTGTTCTCGATAAGCATTCAACGGGCGGTGTTGGAGATAAAGTTAGTGTCATGCTTGCCCCTATGTTGGCAGCTTGCGGTGCCTTTGTACCAATGATTTCTGGTCGTGGACTTGGCCACACCGGTGGCACGCTCGATAAGATGGAGAGCATTCCCGGTTATAACACCACGCCAGGCATTGAAGAGTTTCAAAAAATTGTTAAAGAAACAGGTTGTGCAATCGTAGGTCAAACAGCGCAGCTTGCCCCAGCAGACAAGCGTCTGTATGGAATCAGAGATGTGACATCGACAGTAGAGTCGATTCCTTTGATTACCGCCTCAATTTTATCTAAAAAGCTATCTGCAGGTCTTGATGGACTAGTTATGGATATAAAAACGGGCAATGGAGCTTTTGCTGCCAGTTATACCATGGCGAAAGATCTGGCTCTTAGTATCATTGATGTAGGTGAAGGCTTAGGTCTGCCTATCTCAACCCTAATTACCGATATGTCTCAGGTACTTGGACCGACAGCTGGTAATGCTTTGGAAATTAGAGAAGTTATAGACTATCTTAAACTTGACTATCAAGACCCACGATTGCATAAGGTTGTTGTGGATTTAGGCGCAGAACTTTTAGTGTTGAGTAATTTAGCCAGTGACAGAACAGAGGCTAGAGAAAAGCTCAATGCTAGTTTAAGCACCGGCCTTGCTGCTGAATATTTTGAACGGATGGTGGTAGCCCATGGTGGACCTGCAAACATCTTGAGTAACACTGATCAATATTTAGCAAAAGCACCTATCGTTGTGCCTTATTACATTAATAAAAGTAGCATAAATAACGAGATTAATAATTCTGATAACCTGACAATCTCAAGTCTAGACGTTCGGGCAATAGGAAATGTAGTTGTAGAACTCGGTGGTGGAAGAAAGCGCGCCCAAGATCCAGTCGACCATGCCGTTGGACTCAGCGCCATAAAAGGTATTGGCGACGATATAGCACAGGATGAACCTGTATTAATGATTCATGCTAACAGTCAAGATGATGTTGATAGAGCAGTTTCAAGTCTTAATAAGGTTATCCATTATTCTGATTCAGTTGATACACAACCTTCCGTTGTGATTGAACGAGTTAGTAGCGACAACAAAAATAGAGCTGGAGAGTAATACTATGAGTTCGCCTCAAACTCAAAATGACGACGTAATTGATTTAGACGTAAACAATCCGGGTGTAGATTTTCAAGCCAAGTGGGTTAATGAAATTCGTGTCAACCTAAGTGCTGTACAACGTCGTATAGCAACCTTGAAAAATCGCCGTACAGTAAAAAAGCAATGGCAAGCTGCCTGGCTTCTTAAGGCAGTATCTTGTATCGATTTAACAACGTTGTCTGGCCAAGATACACCAGGTAAAGTTCGTCGACTCTGTGCAAAAGCAAGAACGCCGATCACACTTGAATTGCAAAAAGCCTTAGACATAGAAGAACTTCAAATCACAACGGGTGCTGTCTGCGTTTACCATGAAATGGTAGAAACAGCAGTAAAAGCGCTAGAAGGTACTAATATCCCTGTGGCTGCAGTATCCACAGGATTTCCAGCAGGACTATCATCCTTTGAAACACGTCTAGCCGAGATTAAAGCCTCGGTTGCAGCGGGTGCCAGAGAGATTGATATTGTTATCACTCGTGGTCATGTACTTAATGCCAACTGGACTGCTCTTTATGATGAAGTAAAAGCATTTAAAGAAGCTTGTGGCAGTGCCCATATGAAATCAATTATCTCAACAGGCGAATTAAGCACTTTGAATAATGTTGCCAGGGCATCAATGGTAGCAATGATGGCCGGTAGTGATTTTATTAAAACCTCCACCGGTATGGAAGCAACCAATGCGACCCTAGAAGTCACCTTGGTGATGGTACGAATGATCAGACAATACAATGAACTTACAGGCTACCG
>JBLHLI010000130.1:0-6962 GCA_047618765.1 Enterobacterales bacterium
TCTGTATCTTCTCTTTCTGTCGCTTTATAGTGAAGAATAAGAAAATCTCTAGCTTCTTTATAGTTATATTGCATCCTTTCATTAAATTCATTCTCAGTGCTTACATCGAAATCTTTAGAAGGGAAGCTTTTAATGAGTTGTAGTATTGTTGCCTGGATTAAATAAAGACTTGTAGATTCTAAGGGCTCAAGAAAACCACTAGAAAGACCAATTGAAACACAGTTTTTATGCCATAATTTTTCACGTTTTCCTGTAGTAAATTTAATCAGTCGAGGGTCACTAAGTGGTTTACCTTCAAGATTATCTAATAACTGTTTATGAGCTTCATCTTCACTTATATAGCCATTACTAAAAACATTGCCATCTCCAGTTCTATTTTGCAATGGGATTCTCCATTGCCAGCCTGCTGTTAAAGCGCGGGCACGTGTATAAGGTGGAATTGCTGCATCTTCTGACGGATAAGCTGAAGATACCGCCCAAGCACTATTAACAGGTAAATAATGACTCCAGTCTTGATAGCCAACCTTTAAGGTCTTTTCAATTAATAGTGCTCGAAATCCTGAGCAATCAATGAATAAATCACCTTCAATTGTCTCTCCTGATTCTAGAGTAACAGATTGAATGAAACCACTTTCATTATCTTGAGAAACTGTGACAATTTTACCTTCAGTACGTACAACGCCACTTTTTTCAGCTTTTGTTCTTAGATACCGGGCATAGAGACCAGCATCAAATTGAAAAGCATAAAAATATCTGGATTGTGCATCATTATTATATTGTTTTAAACTAAATTTGCCAGACTCAGATGCTTGATTTGGTAAATTGTATTCATGTATAGAGCCTGTGTTTTCGTCATGTTGCATTTTGTGCCAATAATTATGGAAGGATACTCCATTGATAGGATTACCAAAGTGGCCAAAAGCGTGGTTATAAGCGTCGCCTATTTTTCCCCAATTTTCAAAACGAATGCCTAACTTAAAAGTTGCATTTGTTACACGCATAAATTCAGGCTCATCTATCCCAAGAGCTTTATTAAAAGTACGGATGGCAGGAATAGTTGCCTCACCTACACCAACTGTTGCGATTTCGTCCGATTCAACTAATTCGATTTTTGTAGAACTAGGTAAATGGCAAGATAGGGCAGCAGCAGTCATCCAACCAGAGGAACCACCTCCAACAATAACGATCTTCTCAATACTTTTATTAGACACTTTTATTCCTCTTGGGGATTACAGAACCACTGTACGTATAAGCTAACAATACTTAGTTTGAAGGGTGAAAATATCACACAGTCTTGTATAATAGGATAGAAAATAAGGTGCATTATTACTTTAGTGAAGTAATCTGTCAACACTTTATCGGAGACCCGAATACACTGATTTATGAGCTTGAAGATTCCTGTTTTTAAAATATGAAAATCTTTCAACGACAGCAGTCCTTAAAGAACTTCAAGATAAAATAATCTACACATCAGCACCTAGGGCAACAGTGATAGCCTGACCACTTACCAAAGCTGGCCTCTCTTTAACTCCAGACATTCTTTTATCCTTAAGCAGATTATTAATAAAGATAGATTATATAAACACAGTTATATAATCACATTCCAAATGAGTGTCACTACGTTGAGCTGTAAATTTAGAGTAGGGTCGTCATCTTTAGATACATTTACTTACTTTTGTGTATCACAAGGTACTCTTTTCAGTTGAATATTTCTATTTTACTTACTAGAATGTATTTAATAATTCAAAGTCACCTGATCATTTATAAGGAAATTACAATCCATGAAGATATTCAAGACATTCTTAGTAACTCTATTGGTACTATTTTTATCTCAAGATCTACAGGCTAAAGCTAAGGATATACCCGTCGAGGCTTTTTTTAATAACCCCGACTATACAAGCTTACAGCTATCGCCAAGTGGAAAATATCTAGCCGTTATTTCGCCTGTTAATAAGAGACGAAATCTTGTTATATTAGAAACAAAAAACCTAAAAAATGCTAGAGCATTAACCGGATATAACGATTCTAATGTAGGTGGTTTTTTCTGGGCAAATGACGATAGCATTATTTTTACAATGGATACCAGTGGAGGGCGAGAAGCATTCTCTCTTTATAAAGTGAATGCGCATGGTGAACCTAAAGTAAGAAACCTAGTCGATGCTACATTCGGTGCTTCAGGTGTTACAAGTGCCTCTGTAGTTAACACTTTACCCAATGATCCTGATCACATAATAGTACAGTTCAATGGTAGAAAAGTGAGAGAACCAGATCTTTATAAGCTTGAGGTTGATAGTCGCTGGAATCCGAATGCGAGACGAAATAAAAATAAGGGAATGAAACTTATTGCAAAAAATCCTGGAGATGTTCAAAGCTGGCTTGTTGATCATGATGGTGATGTACGCGGTGCATTATCACTAGAAGGTCTCAAAACTAAGTTCTTTTATAAAGATAAGGGTGAAAAAGATTTTCGAATGCTAAAAGAGTCTAACGTACTTGATGAAGGCTTTTCACCATTAGGCTTTGATTTTAACAATGAAGTACTTTATGTCGCCTCAAATATCGGACGAGATACTAGCGCTATTTATCCTTATGATCCCAACACCGATAAGATGGGCGAAATGATCTATGGTCGTGATGATGTCGATATGGGCGGGATGATATTCTCGAGAAAACGAAATAAGCTTCTCGGTGTAACTTATTTTGATGATTATCCTCATCAGGTCATTTTTGATAAAGAAGAAAAGAAATTAAGAGATAGTTTAGATAAAGCTTTTGATGGTAAGGAAGTTAGTTTTACCAGTCAGTCAGAAGATGAAATGATGAGCATTGTGCATGTTGGCAATGACAGAGATCCTGGTCAGTATTACTTGTTCGATAGAACAACAAATAAGTTGCGCTGGTTACTTCCAGTGATGTCTTCTATTGATGATAAATTAATGTCACCGATGAAGCCTATCGAATTTGTTAGTCGAGATGGTTTAACTATTCATGGTTATGTAACTATTCCTAAAGATTCTAACGGTAAAATGTTGCCTTTAATATTGAATCCCCATGGTGGTCCATTTGGTGTACGTGATCGATGGGGTTTTAACACCGAGCATCAATTCTTTGCAAGCCGAGGATATGCAACGGTGCAAGTAAACTATCGTGGTTCAGGAGGATATGGCCGTAAATTTGAGCAAGCTGGCTATGGCGGTAAGTGGGGTGCAGAGATGCAGCATGACCTCACTGATGCGGTTAAATACCTGATAAAAGAAGGTATTGCTGATGCTGATAAGGTCTGTATCTACGGTGGTAGCTATGGCGGATACGCTACTATGGCAGGATTGACGTTCACACCCGATCTATACAAGTGTGGTATTAACTACGTTGGAGTAACCGATGTGGCATTATTATTCGATTCAATGCCTAAAGCTTGGGAGCCTGCAAAAGAGTTAATGAAAGTTCAGATTGGTGACCCAGAAGATAAAGAGCTTATGCACCGGATGTCACCACTTTCTCATGTTGATAAAATCAAAGCACCCTTAATGATTGTTCATGGTGCACAAGATCCGCGTGTTGTGAAACAGCATGCAATTGATCTGCGTGATGAATTGGAAAGTCGCGATATCACTCTAAACGATGATGAATGGATCATGAAGAAAGATGAAGGTCATGGGTTTAGAAAAGAGGAAAATCGCATAGAACTTTATAAAAAGATGGAAAAATTCTTAGCGAAACATCTGAACTAGAAATGGTGGCTACGGGTGGACTTGAACCACCGACCCCAGCATTATGAATGCTGTGCTCTAACCAGCTGAGCTACGTAGCCTAAATTGAGTTTGCGAACTGCTAAAGCTGCAAGGCGCGTATTGTCCTAGAACCTATGTATTCTGTCAATACTGAATGTCTATTTTAATCAACTTTCTAGGCTTTTATTAAGGCACGATTTTTATGGTTCAGTGCAACTGCAATGATTAATCCTGTCATTGCAATTATCATCATAAATAAGAAATAATTTTCAAAGCCTTTAATCCCTTCATTGGCATCAAGAATTCGCCCACTGACAGAAGCAAAAAAGATATCGGGTGTATAACCTATAAAAGAGATAAAGCCAACAGCAGTACCTGTTAGGCTTGCATTAACCTTACTTTCTTCAACCAAGGCAAAGTAAACGCCTCTTAACGCAAAGACAGCTAAATAGGAGGTAATTAAGTTAAACATTGCTAGGTTATAGAGCATTGATGCCTCCCAGCTGACTGATAACATTCCATAGAGGATGCCTAACAGTAAAAAATTCACCTGAATTGTTCTGCTTGCAGAAAAACGGTCAGCAATGAGGCCAGCTAGAACTGCTCCAACAGGTCTTAGGTAAGCTGCAATGCTGGTAAAAGAAGCTGCATCGACATGGTTCATAGAGAGAACTTGGACTGCGTATAACCCGTAGTTGTCAGCACCTTTGTAGGCACAATAAGCGCAAATTATTATTCCTGCCTGCAACCAAATATTAGAAGAACTAATGGTTCCAATAATACCTTCTTTAAGAGGAGATACTTTTGTTTGAGGAGTAGATTCTGATTCAGGAATACATTTCCAAAGAATAATAGCTGCGCAAGTCGTGATTATCGAATAAAAGTATATAACAGCTTTCATACTTTCTATTTTATCACCAGCTGAGGCAGACTCTGGATTAGCTCCGATGTAATTAGAAAATATCAAGACTGCAATACTCGACATTAAGGCAGCAACTAGTCCTCGACCTCCGTCAAGGAGACCGAATGCACGGCCCTGGGCATCGTTTCCGCCCCAATCTCTAGTTGCCTTTATCATTCCTGACCAAAACAGCAAAATAGTCGTAATACCCCAATAGCCAAATAAAATAGAGAGGCCTACTCCTTCAGGTATTTGAGCGAAATATATGCCACCAATAGCAGTGGCTAATAATGAAGAGGTTAGTAATTTTCGAGCAGAGAATGAATCAGCAATAAGGCCACCAGGAAAATAACAGATCATGGCAGTAATACCATAAACTGCGAAGGTGTCACCGAGGTTGGCATTTGATAAGCCAAAACTCTCTAGGAAGGTAGGTCTAAAAAATCGTGCTACATGGAAAGGTAGACTAAAAATCATTTCTCCAGCAAATATTAAACTGAAGATGACTAGCCATGATTTTGAATTTGTATCTTTATTCAAATGTAACCTCTCTCACAATTACTCCATCATTAGTCGATAACTATCCTATAATTATCAGACATTAAACCTGAAATGTACAACATCACCGTCTTTTACAATATAATCTTTACCTTCTAAACGCCACTTACCAGCAGTCTTTGCACCACTTTCGCCTTTAGCATCAATATAATCATCATAAGCTATAACTTCAGCGCGGATAAAACCTTTTTCAAAATCGGTATGTATTTTTCCTGCAGCTTTAGGAGCAGTATCGCCAAGAGAAATGGTCCAAGCCCTGACTTCTTTTACACCAGCGGTAAAGTAGGTGTGAAGACCGAGTAAATCATAACCGGCTCTAATGACGCGATTTAGACCAGGTTCTGTTTGACCAATTTCTTCTAAAAAGTCCATCTTTTCATCATCATCTAACTCTGCAATTTCTGCCTCCATAGACGCACAAACCGCAACGACAACAGCATTTTCAGCTTTTGCTAATTCTTTAACTTGATCAAGTAGAGGGTTATTCTCGAAACCATCTTCACTAACATTGGCTATGTACATAGTTGGCTTGCCGGTTAGCAATGGTATCTCACTTAAAATTTCTTGTTCTTTGTCATCGACGCTCAAAGAACGTGAGGGTTTACCTTGGTCCAGATGTTCTCTGAGACGTTCATATAAAGCGACTAAATCTTTAGCTTCTTTATCACCGGTGCGGCTTAACTTTACAGCTTTTTGATATTGTTTCTCAATGGAATCAAGATCAGCGAGGGCAAGCTCAGTATTGATTATTTCAATATCTTCAAGAGGTTTTATTTTTCCAGATACATGGATGACATCATCGTCTTCAAAACAACGTACTACATGAGCGATGGCATCAGTTTCACGAATATTGGCTAGAAATTGATTTCCTAATCCTTCTCCTTTTGATGCGCCTTCCACAAGACCTGCTATATCAACAAATTCCATTGTTGTTGGCATAATACGTTCTGGTATAACAATATCCGCTAGTGCCTGCATACGCGGGTCAGGTACCGGTACAATGCCTGTATTAGGTTCGATAGTACAAAAAGGATAGTTCTGTGCATCAATACCAGCGTTAGTCAGAGCGTTGAATAGAGTCGATTTTCCTACGTTGGGTAGTCCGACAATGCCACAATTAAATCCCATTTTTCTAGCCTTTTGTTTTTTAAGTAATTTATCTAAATTATTTATTTAAGTTATGTAAGTTATTTATCTATCTGTATGTAATCTATTCATCGCAGTACTTATATCACCGCTGATGATTAATTCAATAACGTCTTCTATATCTTCAATTGACCGTTCTATCTTTTGCCGGTCAGACACTGATGGACGACCTAGAACGTAGTCATGTACTAACTTTTTATCACCTGGATGGTCAATGCCAATACGCAGTCGATAAAAGTCTTTATTTCCACCCAACTTACTTATTATATCTCTAAGACCATTATGCCCACCATGCCCACCAGATTCTTTTAAACGAACAGTACCAGCAGGGAAATCTAGCTCATCATGAGCTACTAGAATTTCTTCAGGTTTAATCTTGTAGTAATTGGCCAAAGCTTGAACAGCTTGCCCACTGCGATTCATAAAAGTACTTGGAATAATAAGCTGTACATCACCAGAAGGTAAGCAGAGTTTAGTGGTTAGTCCAAAATATTTACGGTCGGCTTTTAATGTCAGTTGATAACGTCTTGCTAAAGATTCAATTAGCCAGGCGCCTGCGTTATGGCGGGTTTGTTCATATTGCGGGCCAGGGTTTCCCAAGCCCGCAATTAATCTAATGGTACTCA
>JBLHLI010000131.1:0-6953 GCA_047618765.1 Enterobacterales bacterium
AAAATCGAAGGTGGCATTAAAGCGAATATGATTGCTGCTAGTTGTGAGCTTGCCTTCGGATTTAGACCGCTACCGGGTCAAGATGCAAAGCAGATGTTAAATGATTTAGAACAACTTCCTAATGATGTTGATAATAAGCCTAGTACTAACAATAACGACACTTCAATTACAGAGGGGTTCTATGGACCAACCCTACCTTCAGCTAACCAAGATTTTAATCAAGCAATCAGTGATGCTACTGCACTTGCCGAGAGGTATTCGTTACCTCTGGGACCAGCTGTCGATTTTTGGACAGAAGCCAGTTTATTTTCCAAGGCAGGAATGACCGCTTTAGTTTATGGACCTGGCAATATTGCCCAAGCTCATACCGCCAATGAATGGGTGGAATTGAAACAGTTACAAACGGTTGAACAACAATATCAAGATATTCTTAATTATCAGGAAAGTAATTACAAGCCTACAGCAGGACAAGACAATGAATAGCAATTTACAACCCCTAACCAATGACAATAATCAGTCGAAGATTAAAGAAACAATCATTCAATTGCTCTCAAATCTCGCTAATCCCAAGGAGATAGATCAATATCTAACACGCTTTGTTAATGCCGGTCAGTCACGTTTTGCCGTTATTAAAGTTGGCGGCGCAGTGCTTGAAAATGATTTGGATAATCTTTGCTCTTCTCTTGCCTTTCTAGAAAGCATTGGGTTATTTCCCATTGTTGTTCATGGTGCTGGTCCTCAACTTAATAAAAATCTTGAGGCTGAAGGTATTGAGAGTGAATTTATCTCAGGACAGAGGGTAACAAGTTCAGCGGTACTGAAAATTGCAAAGAAGACCTTCATACAACAAAACTTAACCTTGGCTAATGGACTACAAGCCATGGGAGTAAAAACATCTTCCATCACCACGGGTGTTTTTAATGCGAAAATGTCTGCCAATAAAGCCCTTGGCTTTGTGGGAGAAGTCGATTCTATTGATCTAGATCCCATCAACACAGCAATCAATAGTGGTGCGATTCCGATATTATCATCACTTGCAGAAACAGAAACGGGACAAGCTCTCAATATCAATGCTGATATGGCAACCAATCAATTGGCCATTGCACTTAAGCCTTATAAAATTATATTTTTAACCGATACCGGTGGCCTGCTCAATGAACAAAATAACATTATCTCTTCTGTTAATTTAATGACCGACTTAGATAATTTACTCGCTCAAGATTGGCTACACGGCGGCATGAAATTAAAGATAAAACAGATCGCTGATATTCTTGAGCAATTACCTGCAACTGCCTCTGTTTCAATTACAAAACCGTTACACCTTTCTAAGGAGCTTTTTACTCACAAAGGTTCAGGAACTCTGATCAGAAAAGGTGAATCTATTTTATCATTTTCCGAAGAGCAGCTTAATTTTGATCAACAACAATTAACTGAGTTGATGGAGAAAAGCTTTTCAAAAAAGCTAAATCCTGATTACTTTGAAAGCACAACAATTAAAGCGGCCTACATTACTCAATGTTATCGCGCTGCGGCAATAATTACAGAGCAGAATGGGTTAGCTTATCTTGATAAATTTGTCGTTGCCGATGAAGCAAAAGGCGAAGGGCTGGGTAAGACCTTATGGAAAATGATTAAAGCCAATAACCCAAAATTATATTGGCGTTGCAGACCAGATAACATTATCAATAGTTTTTATTTCAACAATTCAGATGGCTGCTATAAAACAGCTGATTGGAATATTTTTTGGTATGGAATCGATGATTTTCAACAAATAGAAAAATGCGTTGAATTTGCTGCAATTAAACAAGCTACGCTTTCTTAAAAAAAGCTTAAATAAAAAATATTAAATGAGCGAATGTTTATGACTGATGAAATTTTAATGAACAAAAAAAACTATACTTTAGGCATCGTTGGAGTGAGGGGTTACGTTGGCAAAGAGTTACTAGAGTTGCTCCTTGCTCATCCACAAATAAACATTGATTGGGTGAGTTCAAGAAAACTAGAAGGCCAATTGATGAGTTCACTGCTTGATGAAAATTTATTGATTAAAGCATCAGACAATTGCACCATAACCTCCCTTGATGCAGTTCAAGTTGCAGCTAAAGCTACCGATATTATCGTTCTTGCATTACCTAACGGTTTAGCTCAACCCTTTGTTAAAGCCATTGAGCAAAGTAATAATAGCAAAGTGGTCATTGACCTATCTGCAGACTATCGTTTTGATGATGACTGGATATACTCTGTTCCCGAACTCGATCATCTTGCATTAGAAGCAGGTCGAAACTCATCCTTAATCAAGATCAGTAATCCGGGTTGTTATGCTACAGCCATGCAGCTTGCCATCGCTCCAATTAAGCACTTACTATCGACACCTGCTCATTGTTTCGGCGTTTCTGGTTATAGTGGCGCTGGTACAAAGCCTTCGCCTTTTAACGATCTTGATAATATATCGGATAATTTAATTGGTTATAAATTAGTTGAGCACCTTCATGAAACTGAAGTCTCCACAAGGCTGCAACAAGAAGTTAGTTTCTCGCCCCATGTAGCAGAATTTTTTCGAGGCATTAACATGACAGTACAATTAAATTTTACTGAAGCACAAACAGCCGAGGGACTATTTCAATACTTCAATGACTTTTACCAACAGTACCCTTTAGTTAAGTGTCAACTTGAAACACCAGTGATAAAGCAGGTTGTTAATTCTAATCTTTGTATTATTGGTGGCATAACAGTGAGTAACAATGGAAGGCGAGCTACAGTGATTAGTTGTCTAGATAATTTACTCAAAGGAGCGGCTTCACAGGCGCTACAAAATATCAATATAGCTTTAGGTTTAGATGCCTATTTATGCTTAAGAGGAGAACATTAATGAGTGCACCAATTTGGCAAAAAAACAGTACCGCAACCGTTGATGAAACGATTATGGAATTTATGGCTGGTGAAGATGTTATTTTAGATCAACAGTTAATTGGTTTTGACATTCAAGCGAGTAAAGCCCATGTTAAAAATCTCCACTCCATTGAAATTCTAGATGACGCGGAAACTGAACAGCTTCTTAATCAACTCGATCAATTAAAAACAGACATTGAAAATGAAACTTTCACTCTCAACAATCGTTTTGAAGATTGCCATTCAGCAATTGAATTCTATCTAGTTGAAAAGTTAGGCGAGCTTGGTAAAAAAGTCCATACCGGACGCTCTAGAAATGATCAAATATCCGTTGCAACAAGGCTCTATCTTAAAGCTTCATTAGAAGAAGCCTTAGAGCATACCGTTGCTGCTGTCTCAACCTGTCTTAAACAGGCAAAACTAACCTCCAATGATCCTATGCCAGGTTATACCCATATGCAAAGAGCCGTTCCTTCTAGCTGTGGAATGTGGTTCGCAGGTTTTGCTGAAGCAATGATTGATAATCTTCAATCTCTGCAGGCAACAGTCAATCAGGTTGATGCAAATCCCCTCGGTACTGCTGCTGGATATGGTGTCAATCTGCCTTTAGACAGACAACTAACGACTGAAGAGTTAGGGTTTTCAAGGTTACAAATTAATCCTATTTACACCCAAAATAGTCGTGGTAAATTTGAATTAGCTGTACTTTTTTCTCTATCTCAATGTTTGCTTGATATCCGTCGTTATTGTTGGGACTTATCTCTATTTACTACTCAAGAATTTGATTTTGTAAGCCTTCCTGATGAAATGACTACAGGAAGTTCAATCATGCCAAACAAGAGAAATCCTGATTTGGTAGAATTAATGCGAGCAAGTTATGCAACAATTCAAGCAGCAATGGTTGAATTGCAATCGTTACTCTCATTACCTTCAGGTTACCAAAGAGATTTACAGTTCACTAAAGGCCCACTGTTAAGAGCTGTGGGTAAAGCCCTTCAGACGATGAAACTTTTTCCATTATTAGTTAATGGCACTACCTTTAAAAAATCAAAACTTAAAGAGGCTATCGACACACCTATGTATGCCACTGACTTTGCAGTCGAACTCAGTGCTCAAGGAATGCCATTTCGAGAAGCCTATAAGCAAGTCAGCGAACGTTATGATGAATTAGAAAATAGAACGGCGAGCCAAAGTCTTGAACAAAGAAGTTCTATGGGTGCCTGTGCAAATCTAATGTTAGATGAGTTACAACATCGCTTTGATTTACTACTTGAAGATAAAAACTGAATTATTTTTAGCATCGTAACTTATTGATTTTTAATTAGTTTGCATGAATTTATCAAGTTTATATTATTTTTTTTTGATGATTTTGTAATTTTTTCGATTTTAATCGTACTAACTCTCCTGAAAACAATAATTGTCAGGAGACAGTTGAATGAAATTATATTTTACCTTAGCAGTACTCACCCTGCTTACCTCTCAACATATAGCAGCTTCCAAGGAATCAATAGACTTGGAACGATGCCACATTGAAAATTTTTCACAGGAAGTATTTTGTGGTAGCCATACTGTTTTTGAAGATAGAGCAACTGCATCGGGTCGTACCATTGACATCAAATTTGCTGTTATTCCTTCGGTCACAGAAGCAAAGGAACTAGACCCCTTAGTATTCCTCGCTGGAGGCCCTGGCCAAGGCGGTATTGCGATGGCACCTTTTGTGAGGATAGCTTTTTCTGAAGTTAATGAAAATCGCGACATTGTTTTAATTGATCAAAGAGGTATGGGAGATTCTAACTCTCTAGCCTGTGATGAGCCTGAATCGAATATTTTTACGATGACTGAAAATGAAAAGGCTGATTTTGCAAGAAGCTTCTTGAAAGAATGCTTAACCCAACTCGATGCTGATGTTACTAAATATAATCAAGATATTGCTAATCAAGATATTCACGAAATCTTATTAGGTCTTGGGTATGAAAAGGTTAATTTATATGGTGTATCTTGGGGCACTCGTTCAGCTCTACTTTATGCTAATCAATTTCCAGAGCAAGTAAGAACCGTCATTATGGATGGTAACGCTCCGTTGGCTAATCGTGTTCCACTTTTTTCTGCCCGAGATTCACAGCGTGCTTTAGATGCCTTGTTTAAAGATTGTAGAGAAGCTCAAGCCTGTAATAATGCCTTTCCTACACTAGAGCAAGATTTCAAAGATGTCTTAGCTTCATTCCCAGAAACAGGTAAGCTAGCTACTGTTATTGATGCAACTACGGGCAAGTCTGAAGACATTTTACTGAGCTTGGAAAGTTTTACTAATTCTATACTTGGCATTCTCTATGTTCCAGAATTCAGTCGGCTCATTCCACTTGTTATTCAACAGGCCAAAGAGAATAAATATCATACACTACTCGGTCTTAGTGCTGCTTTTGGAGATGCTGGTATCTCTATAGGTGCTCAATTAAGCATTTTATGCTCAGAAGATTTATCGCGCATATCTAACTCAGAGATAGAGCGAGCAAATAGTGAAGGGTTCGTCGGCAATTCATTTATAAACACTTTTAAAAATTCCTGCAGTGTATGGCCAAAGGCACCACTTCCAGCTATTTATAATCAGCCTCTGATCTCAGAAATACCAACCCTAATTCTTTCAGGTGAAATCGACCCGATTACTCCTCCTCATTGGGGTGTGAAAATGACTGAACATATGACAAATTCTATGCATTTAGTTGCAGCAAATACCGGCCATAATGTTGCGCCAAAGGGTTGTGCTGCAGATTTGATGGCTCAGTTTATCAATCAAGGAAACCTAAATGATATTGATGGTAGCTGTCTTAATGATCTTAAACGCCCAACGTTTTTCATTGATGCAAGCGGTCCAACTAGGAGTAAGAGTAATGATTGAAGTATTAAATTTACATAAAAAGTTTGGCAAAGTTGTGGCCGTAGACGATGTTTCATTAACCGCAAAAGACGGTTGCATCACCGGTCTACTTGGCCCAAATGGTGCGGGAAAAACAACAACCTTAAGAACCTTATATGGTTTACAGAAACCCGATCAAGGCAGTGCCTTAATTGACGGAGTCAATGTTACAGAGGACTTGGTTACAGCCGCTAAAAATATGGGCATATTTCCTGACAGCATTGGCCTTTACGATAGGCTTACTACCAAAGAACACCTAGAGTTTTATGGTCAAATGCATGGCTTTAGTGGCAAGGAGCTTGAAGAGGCGATAAATAGAACTCAGAAATATTTTGATATCGAAGAATTACTCGACCGGAAAACCAAAGGCTTCTCTCATGGCCAGCAAATGAAAGTAGCTTTATCTAGAGCCCTGCTCCATAGCCCTAAAAACTTGATCTTAGATGAACCCACTAATGGCCTTGATGTAATGAGTATCAGAATGCTTCGAGAATTACTAAGACGACTTCGTGATGAAGGAAAATGTATACTTTTTTCAAGTCATGTTATGCAAGAGGTAACAGCACTTTGTGACCATATTTATATCATGGCCGAAGGAAAAGTTATTGCCGAGGGCACACCAGAGGAACTTTGCCAACTTGCAGGTAAAGACACATTAGAAGACGCATTTGTTAGCCTGATTGGCTCTGAAGAAGGGATCGCACTATGAACTTAATTAAAGCAATTCTAAAAAAAGAGTTTCGCGATAGTCTTCGTGACCGCAGAGCAATAATGGTCGCTATATTACCCGCTTTGCTTGCCCCCCTATTAATGGCATTTATGTTTCATACCATTGCCAAAACTAAAGTGTCTACAGATGAACTGACTATTCAGGTAATCGGCAAGGAAAATGCTCCTGACCTGATCAGTTATTTAGAACAAAGAGAACTTAAATTTGAAGATTATCAAGGCGATCCTAAAAAAGATATCCAGGATGAAACCGTTAAGCTCATTTTAGAAATACCTGAAGATTATGCTGAAAAATTTGATGATTTTAAAACCGCTACAGTTTATATCCACGCTGACAGGTCTATGACCAAATCTCGGTCGGCTGTCGATCGGCTGGATCGTCATATATCGAACTATGGTTCTACAATTGGCTCAATGCGGC
>JBLHLI010000132.1:0-6943 GCA_047618765.1 Enterobacterales bacterium
TAATCCTGTTTTCTTTTGCTTGAAACGCATTTGATCAGGGCCATAAAAGAATTCACTCGTTATGCCGTTCTTTAAAATGGTGAGAGGTTTATTAAAGGCGTTATAAGTCACTGTCCTACCATCACCTGATTCCATATTACCGTTTAAATCATAAGAATATGTTGCTGAACCACCACCGCTCTTAGTAATAGAACGCACAGCATTAGGGCCAGCGTTACCACTACTTCTCGCTGCATTACCATAGACATATGAAGAGACGTAATCATTTTTCAGTGTGAAATTACCCACGGCGTCATATTGGTAACTATTTGTAGATTGCACAGAGCCATTAATGTTTCTGTCTGATGTGATCATGCGATGCAACTTATCGTAATCATAATCTTCAATTGATTGCCCAGGTGTACCACCGCTAACATTTTGTACTGTCTGTTGAGTCAGATTACCAAAGCCATCGGTGTACTGATAATCAATTCTGTGATTTTGAGTACCGTTTGATGTCGCTCTAATGTACTCCATTTGGCCGGTTGCCTCAAAATAACTGGTTTCCTCAACCAACGCGCCATTCGCTTTTTTTATGCTAGATATTTGCATTCTTTCATTCATAGCCGTTGTCTCTTGATAGACATAGCCAGTGCTTGCATTTTCTGAATGCGTGAGGAATTTTTGTTCATAACCATCGTAACGGTATTTAACCGTTAGTCCCGTTGGATATTCTTTACCCTTCAGACGGCCATACCAGGTGTCATACTGAAAATTAGTATGATAAGTAGTGCCATCAATATCAGAGTACACATCGACTAATTGACAATTTCCATCATAACCATAATCACGACTATAGGTAGTCCCAGATGGTAAGTCGTTACTCACTTGTTCATGAGCAAAACCCTTGCATTGAACATCATAAGAAAAAGTTGCTTCTGTTGTACCTTCGACTTCACGGGTCAATAATCGGCCTAATATGTCATAGCTATATTCAGTTTCATCCGACTCCGCATCCTCTTCTGACTCGATTTCGCCAAAGCCCGTATAAGTAAATGTCTTCATACCCATATTTGGATCGTCAACATATAACTTTTGACCTAAAGCGTTATATTTGGCTTTTATAGATTGATTGTTGGCATCTTTTAAGATGATAGGATTACCCATACCATCATAGGCATAACTTGTAATACCATTTTTGGCATCTTCAGTTGACATTAACTGACCCGTGCCACTATGTGTGCGGAACATATACAGTGTTTTACTAGCACCGGAGGCAATAATATCCGTTTCAAAGTCATTATAGCTATACGTTACAACCATTGGTTGACTAGTAGCTTGTGAAACAGTCTTTTTGGATAATCGACCTAAAGGTTCATTGTATTCATAGTCAGTACCCCTCCATTCATTTTATCTTTATAAAGCGTTACTTCTGGCATTCCAGCTTGATAAGTCGTCACCTTGTATTCAATAGTATTCGCATTAGTAAACGTATTGGTATAACCGATACCACAACCACTGCTGCATAACGCAAAGCGACTGTAAATAGGCTGCCCAGTTCCTGAAGGCGGTGTCACTTTTTCTACACGGCCAAAGGCATCATATTCTGTTGTTGTGACGAGTAAATTGGGATCAGTGACTTCTTTAACCTGCCCATGTTCAGGATAGGTTTTTGTATAAGCAAGTTCATCTGACCCCTTTGATGCCTTTGATGCTGTTACCAGCGTAGGGGCAGTTTACGCCTGAGCTTGCGAAGGTAAAATCGTATCGTAGTTGGTAATCTGACTGCAACGGATTGTTATGTTTTCATTCAACGTCAAGACCAGCACTTTTACGAACAGCGATCGTACATTTCGGACAAATCCCATGACTAAAACTAGCTTCAGAGTGCTTGGATATATATGATTCTAAACCATGCCATGCTCCTTCATCGTTTCTTATACTATGACAATAAGAGCAAATTGGAATAATTCCTTGTAACCGTTTAATTTCATTAATCGATCCTTGTAAATCAGAAATTAACTTTTCTCGTTCTGTTTCTAGATTTACCCTACTTTTTTCAGATTTCAAAGACATGTATAGAGGGCCAATCAAAGCAATTAATCCGAAACAAAATATTGTTATTACATATTCAATTTTTTGCTCAAAAGACTCGAGTTCACCCTCATTGATTATCTGAGAAAACATATAATCCTCTAAAATGAATTCCCAAATAATTGATAAGAAGATCAGTGAAACCAATATTAGTGAAAATAAAACGTATATTCTTATCACATTAACTCCTTAAACAAACCTTTAGTACATAACGCCCACTTAAGATAATACTATTTAGACAACATGACATGTACCTGTTTTTTTAATGGTCTAACAATAAACTCTGCAATTATTGCTGCATACAAAATAGTTAAAAATGAGACAGCAACGATAAGAAGTATTTTATAATTATCACTCCTTTGTACAGTAAATACAGCGATTAATCCAATTAGGGTTGAAACAACACCAGACAGTATAAACAAATGATTAATTTTCTCAGGGTTGGCAGATATCTCTGTGCGCATTTTTCCTTTTTAGGTTCTACAATAAACCACCTGACTTAAGCAAAAGATAAACAGACAACCAAGTATCGTAACTAAGTTCCACAATAGGCACAAAGTAGTCCTTAAACCATTATAACCCTATGACGGCTGTGTGACGAAAGCAGACATTATCTTTAGAATATTGAACGATTTTGTGAGCATTTAAGACGCCTGTTAAATTTCTTTTCAGACATCTATTTTTAGCAATATAGGTAGTAACACTTTGAATTATCGAACCAGACTAAATTGTTATTTATCATATAAATAGACCATCAACTAGATTCCCGCCGTCCCATTCACCCTAGAGGCAAACTAGCTTAATCATAGATTCTAGGTCTTAATGGTTTAGATGATGTTTTAAACCAATATCAACAGAACTACGAATCAACCCGAGAACGTCGATAAAAAGAAGAAAGAAGAATCAACCCAGGAATAATCAGGATGATTAAATAAGACCAATAAGGCCCAAGCTTACGATAAGGTGTTTCGCCAGAAACCTTAGATACTTGCTGAGATAAAACACCTTTTTCAAACTTACCCATTTTACTTATGACACGACCTTTAAAATCAATGAAAGCAGAAATTCCATCGTTGGTCGCACGAATCACAGGAATACCGTTTTCTAGAGCACGCATTCTAGCGATATCAAGATGTTGATAAGCACCGAGTGAATTGCCAAACCAAGCATCATTACTTAGCGTAATGAGAACGTCAGCACCGGGAAGTTGATTAGCCACGATATCTTGAAAAATAATTTCAAAACATATCGCCATGGCGACATTCCAACCAGCCGTTGTTAAAAGAGGCTGATCATCAGCACCTTTACTGAAAGATGACATAGGCAAATCAAAGATACCAATTAAGCCTCTAATCCAAGATTCAAAAGGAACATACTCACCAAATGGTACCAAATGTTGTTTGTAATAAACCCCTTCCCCGTCACCAATCATGATAGTTGTATTATAAAACTGACTAGCTTCTCTTACAGCTAGGCCAGTCAATACAGCTTGGTTTTTCCGCTTTGATAGTTCATCAATCATCTGCAAATAATTTGTCACCTGACTTCTTAAAGCCGGTATAGCACCTTCGGGCCAGATCACTAAATCACTGTCAAGTTGCTCGGTGGTCTCATGAAAATAACGTAGAGTTTTTCTTCTCTCTTCGATGAGCCATTTTTTATCTTGAGCAATGCTTGGCTGAATCAGACTAACGCTGAGTATCTCATCAGTCTCTTCGACCCATTCAATTTGATGCAAAGCGAATACTGAAATAAAGATAGACAGCAGAAGAGGCGTTGTTAGCTTTAACTGTTGTTTGCCTTCTCGCAAAATTAGAATGATAGCACCAGCGATAAGCACAATTAAAAAACTGATGGCCGTGCTACCTAATAGCGGAGCAACTGATGAGAAAAAACCATCCACTTGACTATGACCTAAAGTTAGCCAAGGAAATCCTGTTGCTAGCCAGTTACCGACCCATTCAGTGACAATCCATGCAAACGGTAGGGCGACTAAATAAAAGACAGCTGTCGTGAGATGAGAAAACCAGCGCTTTAGAATAAATATCGTCAAACTGGCATACAAACTTAAAGCCAAGATAAAACTAAAGGTTAAAGGGATACTTAAAGGTAGTGAAACATTTCCAAAACGGTGAATGCTCACATGTACCCAAGATATACCTAGGGTGAAAAATCCAATATGAAACCAGAGGCTACGATAAAGAGCTTGTTTTAAATTCAGAGATTGAAGAGGAAGAAACAGCCAAATCAGTCCGGGGAAAACTAGATACCATGCACTCACAGGTGCAAAGGCAGCAATCATTGAAGCACCTGCAATGATAGTTAAAAGAATGTTTAACCAACCACCTTGAGCAAGGTGGTCAATTTTAGCTAACAAGCCTGCTATCATTCTCCTGAATCATCAAACTTATCAAGAATGTTTAAATGGATACTGATGATTCTACGATTATCAGCTTCAACAATTTCAATATTGAAGTTGTCAATAACAACTATTTCACCCTTTGCTGGTAAATGACCAAAAGATTGCAGGAGTAAGCCGCTGACAGTATCGTACTCATCGTCTTCAAAGCTTACTTCAAAGTATTCATTAAAATCTTCGATGTCCATCTGGGCTTGCACTAGCCATTTTTTGGCTTCAAGCTTATCGATCATCTTAACTTCATTTTCTACGTCGGTTTCATCTTCAATTTCACCAACGATTTCTTCAAGAATATCTTCAATTGTCACAAGGCCAGAAACGCCGCCATACTCATCAACAACAATTGCCATATGATGGCGATTAACTCGAAATTCTTTTAGCAAAACATCCAGACGCTTTGATTCAGGCACTACAATAGCCGGTCTCAAATTTTCCATTAGATGTCCTCTACTATCTTTTTCAATTGAACCAAGATTAAAGTAATTCAGTAAATCTTTTGCCAATAAGATACCAAGTACATCATCACGGTCGTCGCCAATTACAGGAAATCGAGAGTGAGCTGATTTGGTTACAATATCTAAGATACCTTTTAAATCGGTTCCCTTTTCAATAACAATCATAAGTGAGCGAGGAATCATAATATCCCGCGCTTGCATATCAGACATTTTTAAAACGCCTTCAAGCATAGAGAATGAATCTTCATTAATGATGGTATTTTCGGTGGCAACTCGAAAAACTGTAAGTAATTCTTCTCGATCCTTAGGATCGTTATGAATCAGTTGAGTCAGTCTCTCTAGCCACGATGGTGAGGGAGGTTTACCGTTATCTTCGTTCATGAATTACTTTTTATCCTGTGTTGCAAAGAGGTTATATTATCCTAGAAAAACTTGCTTAGCGCAAAAAATGTGCAAGATTTTCTCATTTTTAAGTGTATTAAGTCGTTTCAGTTGGCAAATATGGATTAGGATAACCAAGATTATCCATGGCCTGACATTCTAATTTTTCCATCATATTTGCATCAGCATCATTCTCATGATCATAACCGAGTAGATGTAGGCCACCATGAATAATTAAATGCATCCAATGTTGTAGTTCACTTTTATTCTGTTCCATGGCTTCTTTTACAACAAGCGGAGCACAGATAATCAAGTCACCTAAAAGCTCAATTTCAAGTAACTCACTTTCAACTAAGCCATTTTCAAGCAGACTCAAATCACAAGCTGCTGGAGATTCAAAGGGAAAGGATAGAATATTTGTCGGACCACTTTTACCACGATACTGCTCATTGAGTTCAGCACTTTCAGCCTCATCGACTATTCTCAGAGTGCATTCTTTTGTTTCATCATTACCATCATCAACAGCAACAATGGTCAGCACCTGTTGTAAAGCAAGTTCACATTGTTCAATAGAAGGTGTATTAGTTTCTTCTGAGGCAAGTTGTAGATCAACGACTACCTTCATTTTCTGCCTCATACTTTTCATAGGCTTCAACAATGCGCTGCACGATTTCATGGCGTACTACATCTTTTGAACGAAAAAAGGTAAAGCTAATATCCTTAACATCTTCAAATACTTCAATGGCATGCTTTAGCCCTGAGCGTGTTGAGCCTGGTAGATCTATTTGTGTTACGTCACCGGTTATCACAGCCTTAGATTGGAAGCCTAAACGTGTTAAAAACATCTTCATCTGTTCAGCAGTGGTATTTTGGCTTTCATCTAAGATGATGAAAGATTCATTTAAAGTTCGTCCTCTCATATAAGCCAGGGGAGCAACTTCAATGATGTTTTTTTCCATCAATTTAGCGACTGTTTCAAAACCTAACATTTCATAAAGAGCGTCATAAAGTGGTCGTAAATAAGGATCAATTTTAGAAGCAAGATCACCGGGCAAAAAGCCTAGTCTCTCACCCGCCTCTACTGCAGGTCTAGTAAGAATAATTCGTCGAACGGTTTGTCTCTCTAGGGCATCTACTGCTGCCGCAACGGCAAGATAAGTTTTACCTGTTCCAGCAGGACCAATACCAAAATTAACATCGTGACTTAATATTTTCGATATATATTGAGCCTGATTTTCACCTTTAGGACGGATAGCACCGCGTTTTGTAGATATACTAATTTCATCTACATCGAAGGGCGTTTTAGTGGAATCAGCTAGACAAACTTGAATTTGCATATGCACATCCATAGCCGAGAGCTTTTTGTTTAGAGCGCTTTCTTGATACAGGTTATGCAATATTTTTGAAGCAGCATCCATCAGCCGCTTACTACCTGTTAGTCGGTACTTTTCACCACGATTATTAATTTTAACGCCAAGTCGACGTTCAATTAAACGCAGATTATCATTAAATTCACCATTAACGAGCAATAATCGGTCATTATCAAGGGGTAAAAATTCAAATTCTTGGCTCTTTAACTGAGCTGTCTTTGTTGCTGTATTAGTCGTATTAGAAT
>JBLHLI010000133.1:0-6937 GCA_047618765.1 Enterobacterales bacterium
TCATTACCATTAATAATGGTGCTCTCGGTATGGTTCGTCAATGGCAAGATATGATTTATGGCGAAAGACACTCCCACTCTTATGTTGAATCAGTACCTGATTTTGTTAAGTTAGCTGAAGCCTATCACCACGTAGGTTTGAGAGTTGAGAAACTTGAAGATCTTGAAAGTACTATTGAAAAAGCTATGGCAATGAAAGATAGATTAGTCTTTGTAGACATTATTGTAGATCAATCTGAACATGTTTATCCCATGCATGTTAAAGGTGGTGCAATGGATGATTTATGGATAAGTAAAGGAGTAAAGGGATGAAACATATCTTAACCATTCTAATGGAAAACGAGCCCGGCGCCTTATCTCGAATAGTCGGTTTGTTTTCACAAAGAGGTTATAACATTGATAGTTTAAGTGTGGCTAAAACTGATGACCCTACTCTATCAAGATTAACCATTTGCACTAACGGTGATTCAAAGGCTTTAGAACAAATTACTAAGCACGTGAATAAACTTATTGATGTCCTTAGAGTTAAGAATATTACTGAACAAGAACACTTAGAAAGAGATTTAATTCTCGTTAAGATCTTAACGCCCAATTCAAATGCTAAAACGGGTATTAAGAGGACAGCAGATATATTCAGAGCACAAATTATAGACGTTTGTAATGAATGCTACACCTTACAAATGGCTGGACAACCGACTAAATTAAGAGCTTTTGTTGAAGCATTAAAAGAAGAAGGAACCGTTATCGAAGTGGTTCGTTCTGGAACTATTGGAGTGTTGCGTGGAAAAAATGTTTTACGGCCGAAACAGTAATATCCTCAATTCGATAGCATAAAAAAAGTACTTTAAAGAGTTAAATTTAAAGTACTTTTTTATTTGAGTTTAGATAGAGTGAAATTAGTTTAATTTCAAATCTTTAACTAATAATTTTACAACATCTTCAGGATTATCCACATGGACAAACAGCGCCTCAACTTCATGTCGTTTGATTGTGCCTCTTTTAACCATATCATCTAGACGATTATAAAAGCTTTGCCAATGTATTTTCTTTTCACCGACTATATAAATTGGTACAGGAGTAAGTTGCTTACTTTTGATTTGCTCTATAGTTTGAAAAATTTCCCATTCTGTTCCAGTTCCACCTGGGGCAAATACCATAGCTGCGGAGTGCATAACCATCACAGACTCTCTTATTGCGACACTGGTAAAAATAAGGCCATCAGTAATAATAGTCTTCGCTTTACCCTTTGCTGGATTATACTTCCAAAACGCCATGCTAGCATCTCCAGACTTAGTTGAGGGTCCATAATAGGTTGTATAACCAATACTCGGTCCACCAGCTTTGGATGCACCTCTTGCGCCAGCTTCCATTATTCCAGGACCTGCGCCTGTCATTATTGGATATGCTGCAGCATGATCTTTTGTCCAGTTATAGGATAAGTTATAAATCTGTTGATACAGTTTATCGTTGGCAGCATCTACTTCTTTATTACCAGAGTTATTTGACTCAGCAATACGTGAACTACCAAAGATAGTCACAAACCGTTGCGGATACTTCTTGGTTATAAAAGCATGGGCACAACTTAGGTCACGAGTAAAATCATCCGTTGTAAGATTATTTTCAACTCCCTTATAAGGGCCTGTATAAGTTGCGTTGTCTGTTGTACTTACGCAATCGTTCGATTCTGGTTTTGCAAAAGCCACACTTTGGAGCAATGACAATATTAATACCATACTGATCGTTGTTAATTTATTCATTATTAATTTATTCATTAAATCATCTTCCATATTTTTTTAAAAAAGGTCTTTATAAATTAAGTATTGATAATCTATTAGTGCACACCTAAAAAGGCATATTTAGCTATGAAAACAACTGCCAGCACAACTACTGGAATAGTTGATTTATCCATTTTACCAGATAATACTTTTAGTAAAGCATAGGTGATAATACCGAAACCAATTCCATCTGCTATAGAAAATGATAAAGGCATCACAATCATAGTAACCGCCGCTGGTACATACTCAGTCATATCTTCCCAATCAATGTTCGTGATATTGCGCATCATTAAACATGCAACAAATAATAAGACCGGAAAAGTCGCATAACTTGGGATAGAACCAACTAAGGGAGCAAAAAATAGACTCGCTAAAAAAAGTAAGGCAACGACTACAGCAGTTAATCCTGTCCGACCGCCAGCATTCACACCTGATGTACTTTCAATAAAGCTTGTCACGGGAGATGTGCCAATCACCGAACCTGCTAACATCGAAGTACTATCAGCAAGTAAGGCCTTATCTAAACGTGGTAATTTGCCATCTTTGTCCAATAAATTAGCTGAATTAGCTACAGTAACCAGAGTTCCTGCTGTGTCGAACATATGAACAAACAAAAAGGCTAAAATGATACTTGTCATGCCTAAATTAAATGCACCAGCAATATCAAGTTGAGCAAAGGTTGGCGCTAAAGAAGGAGGCATAGATATCACTCCTCCGAATTCTGAAATTCCTAACATCACACCAATAACAGTCGTTGCAAAAATACTAATAATGATTGCACCTGGTATTTTTCTAATCTCAAGCGTAACCATCATCAAAAAACAAAATATCGAAAGTAAAACGATGGGTTGGCTCAAATCACCGAGAGTAACCAATGTTGCAGGATGATCGACTACAATGGACATATTTTGTAATGCAATGATTGCTAAAAATAAGCCTATGCCTGCAGCGATAGCCATTTTTTGAGAGCGTGGTATAGCATTAATGATCCATTCTCTAATTGGCAAGAGACTAAGAATTAGAAATAACACTCCAGCAATGAAAACTGACCCCAGAGCAATCTGCCAACTATAACCTCCTCCTATCACCACTGTGTAGGTGAAGAAAGCATTAACACCCATTCCAGGAGCTAAAGCTATCGGATAATTTGCAACAACGCCCATTAGCATTGTGCCAACGGCTGCAGCTAAACAGGTTGCCACGAAGGCAGCATCACGATCGATTCCCGCTTGAGCCAAAATATCGGGATTAACAAAGATAATATAAGCCATGGTCAAAAATGTTGTGAACCCAGCTATAACTTCTGTGCGAATGGTTGAATTATGTTCACTGATCTTGAAGTATGAATCTAACATTTGATTTTCTCTTTTATTGTTTTAAGTTAAAAATTAGTTTCTTATTACTTATGTAGTTTGTCTAGAGTAGGTGAACGACTATTCCATGTAAAGAGCAGTAACGCTGTACCAATTATGGCTGAGGCTAAATAGAAATAAATAACATAATCCCATCCCCATCGCTCAGAAATCATTCCTGTTCCATAATTTGCAAAAAAGGCTCCGATATATCCAAATAGACCAGTTAATCCCACTGCAGTTGCTGCCGCTTTTTTAGTTGAAAAATCTACCGCGGCTACGGCTACCAACAGCATTGGACCATGAACAAAAAACCCAACTGCAAATAAAGTTAAGGCCATTATATAAGGTGACGCGTAAGGAACATAAAAAATAGCAAACACTGAAAAAGCCAGTAATAACATAAAAATTACTGAAACACGGCCTCGTCGTCCACGAAATACCGTATCAGATAACCATCCCGCAGCAAAGGCTCCTGCAATACCAGCTATTTCAAAGATAGCAGCTGAGCTACCTGCTTGCTGAGGTTCTAACCCCTTACTTTCAATTAAAAAGCTCGGAGCCCAATCAAGAATACCAATACGCACAATATAGATAAATAAGTTAATTACGCTGATTAACCAAATAAATTTGTTGGTTAGGATGTGTTTAACAAATATTTCCTTGGGAGATTCGTACACATCATCAGTGACCGCTTCAATTGCCTCTTGCGTAACCTCTTCTTGTCCTTCAGCATCACTATAGAGTTGATAGACTTCAATAGCAGGCAAACCAACATCTTCAGGTTTATCTCTTAATCGATTCATTAAGAAGAAGGCGTATATCAAGGCAAATAGTGCTGGGCCGAAAAACACAGCTCGCCAAGTTTCAAAATAGACAATAATATAGCCACCAGCGAAGAGAATTCCGGCTGCCCCCAGATGGTGAGACATATTCCAAATACCCCACTGTTTGCCTATTTCAGATGGACTAAACCATTCGGTTAATAAACGACTACAGGGAGGTTGTCCCATACCTTGAAAAATATTATTAACTATCCAAAATATGCCAAAAAAACTAGTGACAGACAAGCCAATAAAGGAGCTGGTACTTTCCGAAGCAAGACCAAGCAGTAAACTCACACAGGCAGAGAACAACAAACCGAGGCTCATCACATAACGAGGACTAAAAGTGTCTGCTAATATGCCACTGAGAAATTTTGATATGCCATAGGCAATAGCAGCAAAACCAAGGGCCGCACCCATTTCTTCTTTGCCAATACCAAATTCTTCTCGAATGAAAGGATTAGCAACGGACATATTTTTTCTTATGAAATAAAAGACTGCATAGCCGCTTAACATCGACCACATAATTCGCCTACGCCAATTAGGATAGGTACTTAAGTCTGGTTTGGAATTAGAAGCAGAGTTAGACTTGTTAGTATCAACTATATTATTCAAATCGATGTCCTTTTTTGTATATCGTCAATTTCGTTTAAGTATTTGCTTTTTTCTTCTGCACTTAAAAATGAACCAATAAAACTATTTTTCACAAGGGTAACAATCTGTTCTTCTGATAAATCTAAATGCTCTTGAATAGCTAGATAATTGTCAATGAGATATCCACCAAAATAGGAAGGATCATCTGAATTAACCGTTGCTAATAAGCCCTCTTCTAACATGGCTTTAAGTGGGTGGGTACTTAGATCATTAACCACACATAACTTTAAATTTGAAAGTGGACAAATGGTTAACGCTATTTGTCTTTGCTTTAATTGTGCAATAAGTTTCTCGGATTCCATGGCACTATTTCCATGATCCAAACGATCAATTTTAAGTATATCTAAGGCTTCTTCGATATAAGAAGGAGGACCTTCTTCTCCAGCATGAGCTACTAATTTCAAGCCCATATTTTTAGCCTGAGCAAAAACATCTTTAAATTTTGAGGGTGGATTACCGACTTCTGAAGAATCTAATCCGACACCATCAATAAGGTGTATATATTCCTTAGCTTGTTTTAGGGTGTTAATAGCACTTTCTTGGCTGAGGTGTCTTAAGAAACACATGATTGTTTTATAGGAGATCCCATACTGACTTAAACCATCTTGTAATGCTCTGTTAATGCCTGATATTACTGTTGAGAAATCTATACCTCTAGCGGTATGACCTTGGGGATCAAAAAATATTTCTACATGTTTGATATTTTCGATATGGCATTTTTTGAGGTAAGCCATAGTCAAGTCATAGAAATCAATTTCATTAATTAGAACACTCATGCCAGCATAATAAACATCTAAAAAGTCTTGTAACTGACTAAAATCATAAGCCTGCTTAATTTCATCAATACTCGAATAAGGTAGTTTAAGGCTATTCCTATTGGCTAAAGCGAGCATAAGTTCAGGTTCTAAGGAACCTTCTATATGTAGATGTAATTCTGCTTTAGGTAAATCATTTATTAGTTTTTTTATTAGTGTCATTATTTTTATATCTTCAGAGGTTATTTGACAGTATCAAGCAAATATTAATAACTAACCTACCCATATTCCTGACCGATTAGTCAACATACTGATACATTGAGACATAAAAAGCACTATTTTTTTTATGAGTGTATTAATTCCCAGCCATAAAAAGTCTACCAAGTCGACAAGCCGCCAATTTTTAATTGTCTCAGCTTCAACAAGTGCAGTTGTCATGACGATAAGTATTCCGAATACGCTTCTAGCCAAAGGTAATCATAATACCAATGGAACTAATGATAATATTGGCAGTGTTTACCTAAGAATATTTCCAGACAACACAATAGAAATAAGCTCTACAGTGAAGGATATGGGCCAACACATGAAGACCACCGCACCTATGATGTTAGCAGAAGAACTAGATGCTGATTGGACTTTAGTAAGTTGTGTCGCTGCTAAAACAGATTTGAAAAAAAAGGCTGATGGGGTTGAAGTCGATTGTCTTAAACGTCAGGCCTTTTTTAGCTAGCGGTCATATTAATAATTAGTTTTTTGTGTATTTTTGTACAAGGCGCCATGAAGAATCACGCTTTCCACCCTGTCTGAAATGCTTCGTTCTATCATCAGTCTTTACTTGAAGCACGTCACTAGAACCTGCAAAAGTGAAACCCTGAGCCGTGACATCAGCAATGGTTGTCTTTGCGTCTATGCGATGTAGAGCTGCAGAATCTGCTCGATTAGTTCCTTCCATGGCTTCATGCTCAATAATAGCTAAAGTTCCACCTGGCTTTAAGGCCTTACGTATATTAGCTAGGATTTTTACTGTTCCTTCTGGAAAAGTATTGGGTGAACTTTTGTTGTAATGCATATGATGGAAAATCAACACAATAAAGGCTGCATCGATTGAATTTTCTGGCAAGTCAATATCACCACCTTCAACTAAAACAGCTTCTGTATTAGGAAGAGTATTGACTAAAGCTTTTAGCTTATCATTAGATCGACGAGGACTATTTTGCGCATAAACTTTACCCTTTTCGCCAACAGCATAGCTGAGAATTTCAGTATAATATCCACCACCTGAACCATATTCCATGACTGTCATGCCAGGTTTGATGCCATAAAAATCTAACACTGCAGCAGGTTTTCGACCTGCATCTCTCATTTTAACATCAACGCTTCTAGCTGCATTGTTCATGGCTTGCTCATTACTATGCCCTTTTTCATGATGTCCTGCCAAGCTCAGTGGACTAAGTAAAAGTCCTGAAAGCAATAATCCTACCTTTACATTTTTCATTATCTTCTCCAGTTCAATTTTATGTATTTCGAGCAATATCATACATCCATATTTGATTAATCTAATCTGATTTCGATAGGCCG
>JBLHLI010000134.1:0-6864 GCA_047618765.1 Enterobacterales bacterium
CAGGTAGTGGTAAAACAACGACTCTTTATACTTCATTAAAGAAAATGGCTACCTCTGAGGTCAATGTCTGCACCTTGGAAGATCCTATTGAAATGGTCGAACCTAGTTTTAATCAGATGCAAGTTAATCACGATATAGGACTGGATTTTGCCAGTGGTATCCGCTCTTTGTTAAGACAGGATCCCGATATCATCATGGTGGGTGAAATTCGTGACGCCGAGACGGCTGAAATGGCTGTACAAGCGGCTTTGACAGGACATCTTGTTATCTCAACATTGCATACCAATGATGCACCGTTAGCGATTACACGGATGCTTGAAATCGGTGTACCGGGTTATCTGATCAACGCAACGTTACTCGGAGTCATGGCACAACGCCTGGTTAGAGTGCTGTGTTCAAATTGTAAACAAGAACATAAAATTGACGAGCAAGATTGGAACAATTTTGTAAAGCCATTCGATATCCCTTACCCTGAGCTTACTTACCAAGCTAAAGGTTGTGATGAGTGTCGTAACAGTGGCTTTAAAGGTCGAGCTGGACTCTATGAAATGTTAATGATTGATAAAAAAATACGCTCATTAATTAGAACTGAAGCCGATGCATCTCAAATTCGTCAAGCTGGTCTTGATGAGGGGATGAATATTCTGCGGATTAGTGGCGCTATTAAAGTTGCTGACGGTGTAACAACAATTGAAGAAGTGTTAAGAGTTTCACCTCAAAGTGAAGAGTAATAACTAATCACTTGCCTATAATTTTTTCAGTAAATTGGATAATGAATAAACGTCAATATCCAATCTACCTTAGAAATTAATAGAAAACTAAATCGAAGCGATACTTTCACGTTTAACGTTTAAAATTGCCATTGCATCTTCAATTTCAGTAAGTTTACTGCGCTCTTTAACTACAACAGCTTCAGGGGCTTTATCGGTAAATCCAGGATTAGATAATTTTCCTGATATTCTTTGTTGCTCCTTCTGCATTTTCTGCAATTCTTTATCGAGACGCGCTAACTCAGCATCCTTGTCAATAAGTCCCTGCATTGGAATTAATATTTCCATCTTACCTGCCAAACCGGTAGCAGAAACAGGAGCAGTTTCGCCTTCATTTAACCAAGTTATTGATTCGAGTTTGGCTAACGTTTTAAGAAATGGTTGTTGCGATTCTAGTCTTTGCTTGTCTTGACTATTTCCATTGCTTAAATACATAGGAATAGGTTTCGCAGGAGAAATTCCCATTTCGGCCCTGATAGTTCTTATGGCTACAATGACCTGTTTAACCCAATTAATATCTTCCAACGCTGACTTTTCAATAAGACTGTTGTCATATTCTGGAAATGGTTGAATGATCAAGGTACCGTTGGAATTTACTGGGTTTGATGTAAGAGGTTTTAAGCTACTCCAAATCTCTTCAGTAATATAGGGCATAAAAGGATGCAGCAGACGCACTATAGAATCTAAGACGTCAATTAATGTTTGTCTTGTTCCCGCCTTTGCTTCATCAGTAGCTAAATCAGAGTAGAGCACCGGCTTTGATAATTCTAGATACCAATCGCAATACTCATTCCAGGTAAATTCATAAAGGGTTTGTGCACAAAGATCAAAACGGTAATCATTTAAGTGCTTCTCAAACTCTGCAATAGTGAGCTGGAGTTGAGATTTAATCCATTTATCAGCAAGACTAAAAGATAATGTTGTACTTGAATTTGTATGCTCTTCGGTATTCATTAGTACATAACGAGTAGCGTTCCAGATTTTATTACAAAAATTTCTGTAACCTTCCACACGATTCAAATCAAAATTTATATCTCTACTGGTTGATGCCATGGCACAAAAAGTAAAACGCAATGCATCGGTACCATAAGAGGAGATGCCATCGGGATATTGTTTACGTGTTTGCTTTTCTACTTTCTTAGCCTTTTTAGGCTGCATCATTCCAGTGGTGCGTTTTTTAACTAAAGTTTCTAAATCAATGCCATCAATAATATCAATGGGATCAATAACATTTCCTTTAGATTTGGACATCTTCTGCCCATTTTCATCGCGAATTAGGCCGGTAATATAAATTTCGTGAAAAGGAATTTTCCCGGTGAATTTTATACCCATCATGATCATTCTGGCCACCCAGAAGAAAATAATATCAAAGCCGGTTACTAATACACTGGTTGGTAAAAAAGTGTCAAGATCAGGGTTGTCATCAGGCCAACCTAAGGTAGCCATTGGCCAGAGTGCCGATGAGAACCAAGTATCTAGAACATCATCATCCTGACGTAAATTGATATCACCTAAATTGTTTTCTTTACGAACATTCGCTTCGTCTGTTCCAACATAAACATTATCTTCATCATCATACCAAGCTGGTATTCGGTGTCCCCACCAAAGCTGCCTGGAGATGCACCAGTCTTGAATATTGTACATCCACTGGAAATAAGTTTTGCTCCAATTTTCAGGGACAAATTTTATCTCACCAGATTCAACTGCTTTAATCGCAGGCTTAGCTAACTCTTTAGCATCCACATACCACTGCTCAGTAACGAGAGGTTCAATGACAGCATTACTACGATCACCTCTAGGAACTTTTAATTTATGTGGTTCAATTTTGTCTAATAAGTCTAGCGCTTCAAAATCTATTACAATAAGTTTTCGCGCCTCAAAACGATCGAGCCCTTGATATTTTTCAGGACCATTCTCGTTAATTTCTGCATTTTTAGTCAGTATATTTAGTAGTGGTAAATCATGACGTTTGCCCATTTCATAATCATTGAAATCATGGGCAGGGGTAATTTTTACACAACCTGTTCCGAAATCCATATCAACATAATCATCAGCAATAATCGGTATCTCACGATCCGTTAAAGGTAGTTTAATCATCTGACCTATTAAATGTTTATATCGACTGTCATCGGGGTGAACCGCAACCGCTTGATCACCAAGCATTGTTTCAGGACGAGTCGTTGCAACAACTAGATATTCAAGCTCTCCATTAGATTGAGCGAGAGGATAGCGAAGATGCCATAAATGTCCTTGCTCTTCTTCATTGATAACTTCAAGATCTGAGACCGCAGTATGGAAAACTGGATCCCAATTAACGAGGCGAGTGCCTTTATAAATAAGCTTCTCTTTGTAAAGACGAATGAATACTTCTTGAACGGCTTCAGATAGATTTTCATCCATAGTGAAGGCTTCGCGACTCCAATCGGGAGAATCTCCTAGTCGTCTCATTTGCTGACTAATGGTGCCGCCAGATTGTTCTTTCCATTGCCAAATCTTATCGATAAAAGCTTCACGACCTAGTTCTTCACGTGAAATTCCTTGAGCTTCAAGTTGTCTTTCCACAACCATTTGCGTTGCAATACCGGCATGATCACAACCGGGTTGCCATAAAGTGTTATCACCTTTCATTCGATGATAGCGCGTTAATGCATCCATAATGGTATGTTGAAAGGCGTGGCCCATGTGTAGGCTACCAGTAACGTTAGGAGGTGGAATTACAATGCTGTAAGGATTACCTGTACCTGATGGTTTGAAGGCATTATCGGCTTCCCATTGGGCATACCAGCTTTGTTCAATATCGTGTGGGTTGTATGACGTTTCCATGAAATTTATCTTCGTTATTCAATTCAATGATTAAGGTTAATGTGACTGTTAAAACCCTTGGTCCACATCTAGGTCATCTGCTAATTCAGCTAGAGTGTCTTGATCAAGTAGTTCTAATTCGTTTAATAGTTGTTGTTTATTTGCATCAGCTTGGGTATTTAATAAATCTAAAAATGCGCCTGAAATTTGGGTTGGTAAGTTATTCATTAATAACATCTCAACTTTTATCCAAGCATTGTCTAGAAGGGCTTCAGTTGTAACAGTAGGAGTAATTACTTCTGTTAAAGTAGAGCGCTGCTGTTGTGCATCTTGCTCCAATTCATATTGTTGCTGAACCATTGAATTAGTACTTACTGGCTCGGCGTTAGATTCTATCAAAGTAAAAGTGAAATCATTATGCTCAGAGTCTATCTTATCAATGTTAATATCCTGAGGATCTTCAATATCTTCTGAAGATGTTGTTATTTCACTGAGCAATTCAAAAGGAGCTGATTTTTGTTCATGGTGAGTACGAATCATTTGCTGCTCTACAGTTTCAGTAGAATTTTCGGAATCAAACGATACTTTAATGCTTTCAGGTATATCAACTTCAGTTGTTAATTCAGGTATTTCCTGATCAAGGACGAGTATTGTTTCATTTAGCGTTGGGATCATTTCATCAAGTTCAGGTATATCAACTGAACTTGAAGTATCATTTTTACCTAAATATTCTTTGAGCCCCTCTAGTTCATTGAGAACTTTTTTGGGTTTATCTTCTTTAGCAGAATGATCATTATTGGTGTTCATAAATATCCATTACAGTAATCTTAAATACTACTTTAGCTCTTCTGATATATTAATTGCTCGATGGCTTATCTTATATCCTAAATGACGATAGGTTTTATAACGCTCTCTCGCCGCTTCTTTTTCTTTATCATCAACTGGAACAATTTCAATTATTGCTCTGAACTGCTCGGGTGCTAATAATGCACTGTCACTTAAGTTCAGTAGTGCTTTAAACCTTATTCGTTCAGGTTGCTTAGTCGTTAACAACACAGACGTGGAGTTAGCATAACATTCACTGTCTAACGAATAGGGTATAAATTGTCCAGCACTGTTATGCCATAAACTCTCATCTAACTGTTCGAGCTGTTGGCGCTGTGATGAAATAACTAATACACGTTCATATTCTTGATATAGTTTGGACAGTGAAGCCAGTGAAGATGATAACCACTGTCCATTACTTTCGAGTAATAAAAATTCAACTTCTGTACTCATATTCATAAAAGAAACCGTAAGCGCTCAGTTTATGAGTTAGCAGCTCGATTAATAATATACTGAGTTAGCAGGGGAACAGGTCTTCCTGTGCCGCCTTTATTTTTACCTTTCCTCCAAGCTGTACCTGCAATATCTAAATGAGCCCATTGATATTTGCGGGTGAATCTTGAAAGGAAACAAGCTGCGGTAATACTGCCAGCTCCAGCAGTACCAAGGTTAGCCATATCGGCAAAATTACTATCAAGTTGCTCTTGATATTCATCCCAGATTGGCAAACGCCATGCCTTGTCTGCAGCTAGTTCACCAGCATTAAGCAGATCATGGGCAAGAGGATTATGATTACTCATAATTCCTGAAGTTTGATGGCCTAATGCGACGATGATTGCACCAGTAAGAGTCGCGACATCAATAACCACATCGGGATCAAATCTTTCAACGTAAGTGAGGGCGTCACACAATACAAGTCGGCCCTCTGCATCGGTGTTAAGAATTTCTATTGTTTGACCTGAAAGAGAAGTAACCACATCTCCAGGACGACTAGCCTTGGCGGAAGGCATATTCTCAGCCGCGGCAACAACAGTAACTAAGTTAATCGGTAAGTCCATTTCTATAACAGCTTTCGTTGTACCTAGGACTGAAGCGGATCCACCCATGTCGAATTTCATTTCATCCATGGCAGCACCAGGCTTTAATGAAATTCCTCCGGTGTCAAAGGTAATGCCTTTACCAACGAGTACAATTGGTTTGGAGTCTGAGGGGCCACCTTTATATTCAATGGTGATTAGTTTTCCTGGCTCATCACTACCTTGAGAAACAGAAACAAAGGCACCCATGCCCATTTCTTTTAACTCTGCCTCATCTAAGATACTCGTTGTCACTTTATCGTTACCATCAGCAAGTTCTATAGCTTGCTCTGCGAGGTAAGTTGGAGTACAGATATTACCAGGTAAATTGGCTAAATCTTTAGCTAAGCTAACGCCTCTAGCAACAGCTTCACCTTGTTTAATGGCTTCTTCGCCTTCAGCTAGCTCTCGTCGTGTAGGTACATTAAATATCAGCTTACGTAAAGGTCGACGCTCAGGTACGGACTTAGTTTTTAGTTGATCAAAACTATACAAGCATTCTTCAGTGGCCTGCACAGCATGTTTTACTTTCCACTGTGAATCACGTCCTTTAACATTTAGCTCTGTTAGAAAGCAGACTGCTTCCATCGAGCCGGTTTCATTGAGTGTTGTGATAGCTTTAGAGATAATATTTTGGTACTGGGTGTCACCAAGTTCTCTTTCTTTACCACAACCGACAAGTAGCACTCTATCACTAAGTGCATTAGGTACATTGTGCAGTAAAAGTATCTGTCCTAATTTACCTTCAATATCTCCTCGACGTAAGATATTGCTAATAAATCCATCGGCAATCTTATCGAATTGCTCTGCTGTTGCAGTTAACTTTCGTGGTTCGAAAACACCAAGTACTATACAGGCAGTTCTTTGCTTTTCAGGATTACCACTTTTGACACTATATTCCATGAAGACTCCGATTAGCTTTATTTAGCTAAAACAATAATATACAGACTGAACTAAGTATAGATAACATATAAAAAACGTAGTTTAACTCAAAAAGATTAAAAAAGATGGCATAATTACAAGTTTAATCGATTAAAATTGGCTATAAATCAACCATTCCGAGGTTTTTATACATATAAGTCATTATTTTTAGACATTTATTATCTATTAGAATAATCCAATCAATTTATAAGATACGGTATTAAAATCAATTAATAACTATAATTTTTGTCAACTAGACAGTATTATTTACTGGAACTTAATTTATGAGCAATAAAACAAGGTTATTGAGTGATAATAGGGCGATATTTAAACAAAGAAGTTATTAAAACTATGTTAGTAGTGCTAATGGTGCTATTGATGCTCTTTGTTGGGCAACGCTTTGTTATGTATTTGAGCGGTGCAGCTCAAGGACGCTTTTCCAGTGACTTGGTGCTCACACTGTTAGTTCT
>JBLHLI010000135.1:0-6831 GCA_047618765.1 Enterobacterales bacterium
GTTCTGAACCCTCACTCTCCTGATGAATATCACCAGCTGCTAGAGATATTTGAGCTTCTAAATCTCCAGAGTGAGATAAATCGGCACTTTCTGGGTTAACGATAACATCAGTTGAAGCTGATAACTGATCATCAACTAAGATGATTAATTCTCTGTTTCCGAAGAGATAGCTTGTCAATTTTGGGTGCTCTGGGTGCATGATAGTAAGTATACACAGATAATCTCTGATTCTGAATTGCCATTAACTTAGACCAATGATGTAAATTCAGACTTTTCATGATATAAATTAACTACCAAGCTATCAACGACGATTAACAATTGTTAACTATAAGATATAGACAGAACTCTGGAGATGTTTTCATCAATGACTGTAACGGTTAGAAGGTTATTTAGTAGTCTGTTTATATTATGTGGTTGTATTATTTCATTTTCAGCCGATGCTCATGGCGTAGATGATAATACCAAGCAATTTTTAATAAACAACCAAGGCACTGCTCTGATACCATTTTTGTATATTGGGGCTAAGCATATGGTGACAGGGTACGATCATCTGTTGTTTCTGGTCGGTGTACTCTTTTTCTTATATCGCTCAAAAGATATCCTACTCTATGTAAGCTTCTTTACATTAGGGCACAGTTTTACATTATTGTTTGCTGTGTGGAATGATTTACAAGTAAATGCGTATCTCATCGATGCCATCATTGGGTTATCAATTGTCTATAAAGGCTTTGATAATTTAGGTGGCTTCAAAAGAATATTAGGCTTTCAACCCAACACAAAAATGGCAGTATTAATTTTCGGTTTATTTCATGGTTTTGGATTAGCAACTAAACTACAGGAATTTGAATTTGCCAAAGAAGGTCTGATGGCAAATTTAATTGCTTTCAATGTTGGCGTTGAATTAGGACAGTTTTTCGCCCTGACTTTTGTGGTGATTGTCTTAGGATTTTGGCGTCGACATAAAACCTATTTACATTTTTCAACTGTATCCAATACCCTGCTAATGAGTGGTGGTTTTCTATTGTTTTTTTTCCAGATGACGGGCTATTTCATTGTAAACTAAAGGCAATACTTTACTTCACTTAAGGTAAAATAAGATAAATAAGATTAACAATAAGAGTTATAAAAAATTATGAACGAGATATCTTATCCAATACAAAGCCTAAGCACTTTGATTAAATCAACTATTGTTGCTATTTTCATCGCGGTGATTATTTTCCTAACAGTGGTACTACCTGCTGAATATGGAATTGATTACACCGGTGTAGGAAAAGCGTTAGGATTAACCGTGCTATCAGAAGATATAACCCCTAAAATTGTTCAAACACCAATGAGTGCTTATGAACTTCAAGAGAATGAAGCAACCATAGTTGTGCCAGCAAACAAGGGTGTCGAATATAAGTTTAGAATGGATAAATACGCTAATTTGACCTATGAGTGGGCGTCAGAGGGAACCGTTCTTCATTTTGATTTCCATGGCGAACCTAAAGGTGATACTACAGGTTATTTTGAAAGTTACACCTTAGCAGATAGCTCTCAGATGAAAGGTTCAATGACAGTTCCATTTGATGGCATTCATGGCTGGTATTGGAAAAATACCACTGATAAAGACGTAACAGTTACATTAATGACAAAAGGTTATTATGAAGTTTTAGGGTTGAAGTAGTAAAACTGAATGAACAATAATCTATGAGCAAAGCTGTATCAATAAAATTGTCTGATAAAAACAAGGAATAGTTTTTTAAGTAAGGAATTTAGCCCTTGTTAATACAGTTCTCTATTGATTCATCTCATTACTTGTCTATTTATCCATCTATTTATTCCCCCCTTATTTGTGCCTCCTTGAACCAATATATGCCTCCACAGCAGGTAATTGAAAACTCTGCAGTTAAAGCATTTAAATTTTATTTGTAGTGATAGATGGGCTATTTATTTTATCGACAATCGAGCTAATAACATCGATAAACGATAAATAAATATTGATATTCGATTTGTATTGATGTAGTCTCTAATTTAGAAATCAATGAATACTTATCAATAGCTTTTAGGAGAACAAAATGAGTGCTGTCATCTTAGGATTAGCGTTAGTGGTTTATGCGTTTGTAGTAATTAAAATATCCCTGTATGTAAAAAAGAAATATATCTGGCAAGGACAAAAACTTCCTATCAATAAAACCAAAGGTTGGAATTTAACCGGCATTGTTAAACGCACCCTAGATTTTTTTATGGCTTTCTTTTACGTGATAGTTATTCTTTGGTTACCAGTAATTGTCGTAATGGCCATATCACAACAACAAGTCGATACTTGGGGCTTTGATGTTGCGGCCTATGCAGGCTATAGCTTTGACTTTAATCAGCTAGCTAATGTTGAGGTTTCGGGATTAAGAAATCCAGAGATAAGCGGTAAATCGATAATTACCGTCGATACATCAAGCTTATATGCATGGTACTTGTTTGCTGCAACTCAAATGATAAGTGCAATGGCGGCGTTATTTGTTGTCATTCAGATTAGGGCTATGGTGATGTCTTTACAAGATGATTTATCTTTTCCAACCGAAAACTCTATTCGAATTAGGCGTATT
Source organism: Enterobacterales bacterium (assembly GCA_047618765.1). Lineage (GTDB taxonomy): Bacteria > Pseudomonadota > Gammaproteobacteria > Enterobacterales. Next base: position 2,583 of record JBLHLI010000135.1, read on the forward strand.
GGAATTGTGACCATTGTCTGGAATATTATTACTCCGCTTATACAATATTTTGGTTGGGGGCCCTTCATTAAAGACATCGTGTTTAATACTGAAGGAATTCTATTTTATCCTGCTTTTGAGCTAAATATACTAGGTTTATTAATTGGTTTGTTGTTAATGATTTTATCTAGACTTTTAAATGAAGCTGCACAAATTAGCAAGGAACAGGAGTTAACTATCTAATGCATACTTCAATTAAAGTGAATTTAGATTTATTACTTGTTCAAAGAAAAATGAGTCTTACAGAACTATCTGAACAAGTTGGTATAACAATGGCAAATTTATCAGTTTTAAAAAGAGGCAAGGCTAAGGCAATTAGATTTAGCACCTTAATCGTTCTTTGTGAGGTTCTAGATTGTCAGCCTGGGGATATCTTAGAGCTTGAAAAAACAAATAACTAACTTTCCAAATACTGTCTATTTGAAGACAGAAGATACAATTAAATAAATTGAAGAAACTGTATAAATGGACAATAGACTCAGGAATGTTTTAATGTAGTCTCTCGAAAAGAATACATAAGAAGCAATAACAATTCTAATTACCTAAAAAGGACTTAATATGAAACATTTAAAAATGAATATTTTGGCATTATTCATAGTGACTTTTACCTTGGTTGGCAGTTCCAATTCTATTCTCCTCGCCGAAGAAGCTAAGGTACAAAAAGCAGTATTGGTAACAGGAGCTAGCACGGGTATTGGCCGTAAAATAGCAGAACTACTAGCCTCAAAAGGATACTTTGTCTATGCAGGTGCGCGAAAAGAAAAGGATTTAAAAGAATTAAGTGCGCTTGAAAACATGCAGGCCATCCGTCTTGATGTCACTAAACAAGATGAAATTGATGCGGCTGTTGCTACGATAAGTAAAGCAGGAAGAGGATTACATGGGCTGGTTAACAATGCTGGTGTTGCGATCCTTGCTCCTCTTATCGAAGTTGAAGAACAAGATCTTGAATTTCTTTTTGATGTGAATGTCTATGGCGTTTATCGAGTAACAAAGGCTTTTGCTCCGTTAATTATAGAATCTAAAGGGCGTATCACCACTATTGGTTCTATCTCTGGAATTCTATCAGGTACTCTTTTTGGACCATACAGCATGACTAAGCATGCTATAGAAGCCTATACAGATTCACTTGCTAGGGAAATGCAAGATTTTGGTGTTCAGGTGAGCGTTATTGAACCAGGAAACTATGAATCGAAAATTGGTGATTCCCTTATGAAACGATTAAAAGCTAAAAATTCAAACTTTGAAAAGTCTCTTTATAAGGAGCAGATGGAAGGGTTTATTAAATATTTTGATGGAGACCGAGAAAAAGGCGTTGAACCTGATGCTGTTGCAGAAGCCGCCCTTCATGCGATGTTTAATGATAAGCCAAAACGCCGATACATGGTTGTACCTAATGAAGGGCAAGCAACTGTTACTGTTAGAAAAGCATTACAAGAAACTCTGCAATTGAATCAAGGCCATGAATATACTTACAGCCGTGATGAACTATTAAAAATGATGGATGAAATTCAAGCTGAGCTTGATAAGTAAGAACTATGGGGATTAATCTGTAGGTCGTCGGGGTAGCCCAATTTGCACGATTAATCCTGATAAGAACATAGCAATACCCACAAACCAGAATGGTAATAATAGATCTTGTGACCACTCGGCCATAAGACCCATAAACAGAGCACCAAAGGCGTAACCGGAGTCTCGCCAAAAGCGATAGACTCCGATTAAGCTTGCTCTGTATTTAGTGGGTGAAAAATCACCGACTGCAGCGCCCAAATTGGGGTAAAGCATTGCCATGCCAAGACCAATAAAAGCAGCTTCCAAACTCCATAGACTAATGCCTTCAGTCAAAGGTATTAAGGTGACACCTAGTCCACAAAACCACATTCCCCATACGATGAGTCCCTTTCTACCGACTTTGTCTGATAGTGGTCCAGTAATAAGCTGCATGGATCCCCAGACCACACCATAAATTGCGATGATAGCTCCAGCCTCAATTAAAGTTAGGCCCTGTGAGATGAAATAAACAGGCATAAAAATCCAAACGATTGCATCGGTAAATTTCTCAACTAATCCTGCTTGGTTTAGTATTATTAGTGGCTTATTTTCAAGTGAGCCAAGTTTGAAAAGTTCTAATAGCGACTTATCAGCTTTATGTGAATCATTATTTTTTGGATCTTTTTGAGATGAATTATTATGAAGATGTGCCCAAGGTAGTGTCTCGGAAACTGTAAATATTGCTAACAAGAGCGCAACTAAAATAACTGTTAAACTAAAGTAAAATAATCCTTCTCTTGCTCCATAAATATCTACCATATAGGCTGTCGCTAAACCCGCTAAACCAACGGCGGCATAGCCTGCAAATTCATTAGCTCCATTAACTAAACCTTTCTGGGTGCTTTTAGCTAAATCAAGTTTACTAACTAACGCCATTGACCAGCAGAGACCTTGGTTGAATCCTAACAAGATTGTTGCAAAGATTATCCAGTTCCAACTAGGTGCATAAAGAAGAATAAAGGGAAGAGGAAGGATAATCACCCAACCCAAGATGAGGATTTTTTTACGGCCATATTGTTCACTGAGTTTTCCAGCTAATAAATTCATTATGGCCTTTACCATACCAAAAACTACAACAAAGGAGGCGAGTAGGAAGAAAGCTTGCTCCGCTAAACCAAACTCAGATTGTGCTAATCCTGGAATAACAATTCGAGTCATGCCAATAGTTAACCCGACTAAGAAGACTTGCACTAATTGAAAGCTAAATTGTAGCGCATTAGCTTTTATGCCATGGCTGATTGTAACTGCCGGAGTAGGGGAGCTCTTATGGTCAATTGGATTAGTATTCAAAAGTTGCTCGATCCTCAAAGTGGAAGGCTTTGCTTAATTATGTCGTACAAAGTACATTAGACACAAAGTTTTATTTGTTAATTACAAGTTATACCTTAGTATTAAATCTAATCACAATAATAATAAAGGGACTAATTATGCAAAGAGTAATGGGATTTTGGAAATGTTGGGGTTTGGTGATTGGTGTTACGATTGGTAATGGCATTTTCATGTTGCCAGCTGTTTTGGCACCTTATGGAAAGCTAAGTTTAGTTGCTTGGATCGTTGCTGGTCTAGGGTCAATATTTATTGCTTTAGTTTTGGGCATGCTTGCCAAACGACATTCAATGCAAGGTGGCGTATACGGTTACGCAAGAGAAACACAAGGCGACCTAACCGGTTTTATCATTGCTTGGGGTTATTGGATCAGCGTCTTGACTGCCATTGCGGCAGGAGCAGCAGCGGTAACAGGCTATTTGAGTTTTTTTGTACCGACAATATCCTCCAGTCCCTTGATGAGCGCAATAATCGCTATTGCATTTATTTGGTTTGCTACAGCAATTAATATTAGCGGTATGAAAACCGCCAGTACCTTCCAGTTAATTACTTCCTTAATGAAACTCCTGCCCTTGTTTATGATTGCTGTTGGAGCACTGTTTCTTGGTGATGCTGAGAATGCCGTCATGGAGCCAACGGTAATTGATAATGCTAAACAACAACATATTATATTCACAATCTCAGAAATGGTGATGATCACTATGTGGGCTTATATTGGCATTGAAGCTATAACATTGCCATCAGATGATATTATTAGCCCAGAAAAAAATATTCCACGAGCGCTTGTCTTAGGTACATTAACAGTAACGATTCTTTACATCACCCTTACTTATGGAGTAATGACATTAGTGCCACTAGCTGAATTGGCAAAATCAACTGCACCTCTGGCCGATGCAGCATCGGCAATCATAGGGACTTGGGGAGCAGGTTTCATTGTTATTGCAGCGTTAATATCTATAATAAGTAACATTAACGGCAATGTACTTCTAGTAAGTATTATGCCGGATGCCTTAGCAAGGGATAATTTAATGCCTAAGTTTTTTTCCCAGAAGAACAAAGCAGGTATACCTATAAATACAATTATACTTTCTGGATTCCTTGCCTCAATATTAGTGGCGATGAATTTTTCTGAAGGATTACTAAGCGCATTTAAAACATTAATAATGCTTTCCACATTGACGGCATTGTTGCCCTATGTAACATCAGCATTGGCTGAAATTATTATGCAACGAAGAGAGTTAAACTCTACAACTAAAATCAACTGGGTATCGTTTAGTATTGCACTTATTGCACTATTATTTTCTATCTTTGCCATTATTGGTTCGGGGGTAGT
>JBLHLI010000136.1:0-6794 GCA_047618765.1 Enterobacterales bacterium
TTCGTCGAAAAAATCAAAAGTGTGTTTTAGCATGTATATTGAGTTGATAGCTTTGTTCACCTCGTTGATTAATCGGAAAAGCAAGATCAATATGTATAACGGTGTTATGAGAAAGTTTAGTCGGTGAAATTCTCAACCCTAAACCAACACTATGCATCCAGTTTTTATGATTAGTCGTAATAATTGAATCATTCACTGAAATATAACCAGTATCAAGAAAAGCAACAGCAGCAACATCGACAACATTAAAAAAATGAGCAAGATTAAACCAACGTTTTTCTATGTTCAAACTTGCATAAGAGTCACCTAAGAATTGTCCATATGAATATCCTCGAATAGGAAATTCTTCATCCATGATGATATAATTTTCAAGCCGAGGATTTTCATAAGCATCAAAGGTAAACTTAATGTTCCAGCTATCTTCAAAATTGCTTGAGAAACTGTTCCATTGAAAAATGCCACGACGATGTATCTCAGTCGTTAGTTCGTTTAAATACTGTCTTAAATAATGAAGTTCAGATAAGAATAGAGAATGTTCATTTATGATAAAACTTTGATTGTAGTCAAATCCCCAAACGTCTCCCCAAGTTTTAGAATATTTTTCATAAGCAAGTCCAACATTAAATGAGATGCTTAGCCCCTTATTATAATCTTCAAATTTACTCATGTTTCGTATATTTTTTATTTTTATAAAATTTACATCAAATAATTCATAAATAGTACCGATAGCATTAAGATTATAATCTGCTGCTGATAAGTTACTGTATATTGAACTGTTTTGATTGCCATAAAAGTGAAGTCTTGAGTAATCAAAGTTTAGTACTTCACCTATCTTGATGCCAAAATCAAATGAAGATTGGTTACTATCAATAGGACTTATAAAAATCGCTTTTCTATCATCAAAGAGTTCAACATCTCTTTGGTATACTCGCGTTTTAATGTCGTAGGCATATTCAGTTTCAAATGAATGAAATGGTCTTGAAAAATTAAATATAAGTTCTTTTCCGTCGGTATTATTTGAGTAAGAACTATCAAAGGAATAATGCTGTTCTCCAAAATTGGGATTCTGATACTTGATTATTTTCTGATTTCTTAATCGATTATGCTTAAGTTCAAATTGCAGTTTTGCTCCGGTACCTAATAAATTAGTATTAATAACCCCTAATGAATAATTACTTTTACCATTATTATGACTAAGTGACAATTTAGGTTTAAATGGAAAAGTATCAATAACAGTAATCTCGATTTCGACGCTACAGCTATCAAGTTCACTAGCTTTGTAACTTGCATCCCAAATAAAACGACTTATCCTTAATTTTCTTAGTGACTCTTCTATTTTGTGAATATCTACAGTTTCACCTACCTGGAAAGTTAGGTAACTTAATATTGTTGAGTTTGTGGTGGGTTGATACATAAATGACATCCAAGCGGTATGGATGTTTTTTTCAATGAACTCATGGGGAGGGACGGTATTTGTTAATATTGAGGTAATTATTTTGTCATCTGTACATTGTTCAGATCCTAAAATAATGCTTGATAAAAAAAATGGCAAACCTAATAAATAACTTAAATTAAGTTTAATTTTCAATAACGTAAATTTAGTTATAATCAAATAATCAAACATTATTTACTTCTTCTTGTTATTCCGAAAAACAAATTGAACGTCGTAACATAGAGTAATGATATAATTATGGAGATTGAAATAGCAATCAGAAGATGTAAATTTATTAAGGGTGAAAAATAAAATATTCAATACCAATCGACTAAACATTTTGGATAATTTTTCGATGGAACCAAAAATGGATAACAGATGTAAAGATTCATCCTTGAATTATGGTTAAGAAATGGAGAAAACAATTCCGATTATCGTATTTAAATTAACGCTATAGTTTCTTCAGTCGCTAGTTGATAAAATCGTAAATGCAATATATGCGGACATAGAGTCCGCTCAATCAAGTTGTTATGTATCTTATTAAAATAGGGTCATCAAAGTGAAGAAAATACTAATATTTGGAAACTCCGGTTCAGGAAAGTCAACTCTAGCAGCTAAATTATCCGCTTCTGACAATTTAGCACACCTAGATTTAGATACTCTTGCCTGGAAACCAACTACTCCACCTGAAAGAGAATCTCTTGATATCTCTCGTGTAAAAATTGAAGACTTTATCTCTAAAAATAGCAACTGGGTAGTCGAAGGCTGTTATAGCGATTTACTAGAAATTGTTTGTTCTGAATTAACAGAAATTATATTCTTAAATCTTCCTGTTGAACTATGCATTGAAAATGCAAGAAATCGTCCATGGGAACCGCACAAATATAATTCCAAAGAAGCCCAAGATAAAAATTTAAACATGTTAATTAATTGGCTCTCTGAATATACAAACAGAAATGATGAATTTTCATTTACATCACATATAAATTTTTATGATGCTTTTTTAGGTAAAAAATCAATGATTAAGCACAATGCAAAAAATACATTTCAAAGGCATGAAATGAATTCGTGAACCCATCGCACTTTTTGGTTACACAAGTAATTTGACAGAACTACTTACTACTTATGTTGGGTGCTAATGGTAATTAATCGAACATAAGAGCCATCAGGGGATTGATTCTGCATGGCGGCTAACGTCACATCACTTAGAAGACATATCCATTAAAGAGTCAACTAACGATGGTTTTAGTCTTATTACATAAAGAACAACAACCAGCCAAGTTAGAATAGTCATTTGTGCCACCTCTTGAAACTGGTGCTAAGTGCTCTATACAATGCTCTTCTTTTTCTTGATCGTGCTTGTCTTTGTTCTCTATTTTTAGCAGCGTGTTCATTAATCTTTTTTCTAGAACAAGCTCTACACCACCGCCTTGGCTTACCATTTTTTTTAGTTCCAAAGTTAGTTCGTGTGATTGGTTTTGTTTCGCCACACAGTGTACAGGTGTGTGTAGGGTATAAAGGATTTACTGTTTGATTATCCATATCAAGTATTCTCCAATTATAGCTAGCCGCCAATCTTTATATTCGTCTCTTCATTTGACATATTCTTACATCTTCAGCTGTAGCACACAATATTGCTGTTCCATTTAATTTAATATAAGCATGGGTTATACAAGTCTCGAGTATTGTTCCTTGGGTATAGTAATTTGATTAAATATTAAAACTAGGAAGGGTGAGATAATAGTTCTGCAAATTTGCACTCTGAAAATTAACCAATATTAATTCATATTGAAAACAATGAGTTAGAATATGCTGTAATGTGCCACGAAGTTGATGCTGTCGAAAATAAATAATTTATAAGCTATTGATTTAAAAGAACTAAATTGGTAGTCGCGAGTGAATTCGAATCACCGACCCCTACCATGTCAAGGTAGTGCTCTAACCAACTGAGCTACGCGACTATTGTTTGAAACTTTACTCTCAAGGTGAGAGGATGCGTAAATTATCATTTTGTGGTGTCTGGAGCAAGTAAGAATTTGTAATAAGTCCAAACTTTTCATTATTAATGCTATATTTCATATAACTACTCTCTTACCAAGGCGCAAACTTGAAAATTATCTTAGCTTTAATTATCTTTACCTTATGCTTCAACCTTTCGGCTTCTGATCGCCCCTCAGCGCGAGTGCAAGTGAATGCTATCTTGAATAATGCTGCTGTACTTACTATAAATGGTAATCAGCAAATGATTAAGAAAAACGCTAAAAGTGCAGAGGGTTATCAGTTAATTAAGCTTACTACTAACAGTGCCATTCTGTTAATTGACGGCGAACAGCAAGCATTCAAACTCGGTGCTGCCATAACCTCATCAAAAGCGGGCCGTAGTGGAAAGCAAAGTGTCAGTATCAATCGTGATAGACAGGGTATGTACTTCACCAGAGGGAAAATTAACAATATAGCGGTGGATTTTTTAGTCGATACAGGTGCTACTTATATAGCAATAAACTCTGTTTTAGCTAATAAACTTGCCATTGATTACCGCAACAAAGGAAAAATAACCCAAGCCAACACTGCATCTGGTCTTGTTAAAGCCTGGGAGTTGAAACTTGATAAAGTAAGCCTTGGTGATGTTGAATTGCTCTATGTTGACGCCGCTGTTATTGAAGGCAACTTTCCCACTAAACCCTTGCTAGGGATGAGTTTTTTAAGTCGAATAAAAATGCAAGACAATGGATTGATGTTAACCATTGAAGAAAAGCGCTAAGACTAGGTATAAAAGAAGACTAATCTAACCCAGGCTTTAACATCTTGTTTCGCAATTGCGAAATGGTGTCTCTCACCTCTGCAGCGGCTTCAAACTCAAGATTCTTAGCGTGGCTGTACATATCTTTCTCAAGTTTACCTATGGCCTTTGATATTTCCTTTGGACTATTAGCATTATATTTAGAAGCAGCTTCAGCAACTTTACGACGTCTGTCTTTACCGGCCTTAAAGTTTTCTCCAGAACGCTCCATCACATCAGATACTTTCTTTACAATTGTCTTAGGTGTTATGCCATGTTCTAGATTATAGGCTGCTTGAAGTTTGCGACGTCTATCGGTTTCGTCCAGTGCCTTTTGCATGGATCCGGTGATCCTATCGGCATACATAATTGCCTTGCCTTTAACATTTCGAGCTGCTCGACCAATGGTTTGAATGAGGGAACGTTCTGAACGCAAGAATCCTTCTTTATCGGCGTCTAAAATAGCAACCAGAGTAACCTCCGGCATGTCGAGACCTTCTCTTAATAAGTTAATTCCAACTAGCACATCAAAGACACCTAGTCTTAGGTCCCGGATAATTTCCATACGTTCAACCGTATCAATATCTGAATGCAAATAGCGAACTCTAACGCCATGCTCTGCTAGGTAGTCCGTTAGATCTTCTGACATACGTTTAGTCAAGGTTGTAACTAACACCCTATCATTCTCAGCGACTCGAAGATGAATTTCAGATAACAGATCATCGACCTGAGTGCCAACAGGTCTAATTTCAACAGGCGGATCTAATAATCCCGTAGGCCTTACAACTAGCTCAACGGTTTTGTCTCCATTTTCTAAATCCCAAGCACCAGGTGTCGCAGAAACCATTACCGTTTGAGGGGCAATTCTTAAAAACTCTTCAAATCTAAGCGGACGATTATCAAGAGCTGAAGGTAATCTAAATCCGTGTTCGACCAATGTTTCTTTACGCGAACGGTCACCTTTATACATACCGCCAATTTGAGGAATCGTAACATGAGATTCATCTGCAAAAAGTAGAGCATTGGGTGGCAGATAATCCAATAATGTCGGTGGAGCTTCACCAGGCTTTCGACCTGATAAATAACGAGAGTAGTTTTCGATACCAGAGCAATAACCTAATTCTCGCATCATCTCCATATCAAACTTACAGCGTTGCTCAAGTCTCTGAGCTTCAACTAATTTATTCATTCCACGTAATTGATCGAGGCGTTCAGCTAATTCTTCTTTTATAAAATCAACGGCTTTTAATATGGTATCTCTTGAAGTAACGTAATGACTCTTTGGGTAGATGGTGACCCTTGGTAATTTTCTAATGATCTCACCGGTAAGAGGGTCAAAGTGAGATAAGTTCTCAATCTCATCATCAAACAGCTCAATTCGAATAGCTTCACGCTCAGATTCTGCTGGAAAGATATCAATGACGTCTCCCCTCACCCGATAATTAGCCCGAGCCAATTCTATGTCATTGCGTGTGTATTGCAGTTCTGCGAGCCGTCTGATGATATACCGGTGGTCAAGCTTATCGCCACGTTTAAGGTGGATCACCATGCCATGATAGGCCTTAGGGTCACCGAGACCATAAATACAGGATACGGAGCTCACAAGAATGGTATCTTTACGCTCTAGTAAGGACTTGGTGGCTGATAGACGCATTTGCTCGATATGATCATTAATCGATGCATCTTTTTCAATAAAAGTGTCAGAGGCTGCTACGTAGGCCTCAGGTTGATAGTAATCATAATAAGAAACAAAATATTCAACGGCATTATTTGGAAAGAACTCTTTCATCTCACCATAAAGCTGAGCGGCTAAAGTTTTATTGGGCGCCATAATAATGGCTGGCCGTTGTAGACGTTCGATAACATTAGCAATGGTAAAGGTTTTACCAGAACCCGTTACACCAAGTAATATCTGATGCGATAAACCAGACTCTAGACCATCAATTATGCCTTCGATAGCTGCCGGTTGATGACCTGTTGGTGAGTAGTCTGAAACTAGTTCGAATTTTTTACTCATGTTTACCGAAATCAGTGATTTTGCGATTGCGTATCATATCAGGCTGACACCCTTTAATGCTATTCGATTGCCTATTTTTATAGCTTTAGAGAAATAAGTTTATTTTTAGTGACAAATATCCGCTTTAGACTGTTGACCCAACGGCGAAAACGGATTATCATGCGCGCCGTTCAGATGATTTGACGTGAGTTGAATTTAGAGCGTAATTCCTTGATAGCTCAGTTGGTAGAGCAATGGACTGTTAATCCATGTGTCCCTGGTTCGAGCCCAGGTCAGGGAGCCAAATTTAGTAATAAAATCAAAGAGCTACGTTATTTTAACGTAGCTCTTTTTTTATACCGCATCCTTCCCGCACTCTTGACCATTAATTAAACACCTACTATGCAACTGCTATTAAACTTATTTGAGTTGAAAGCATGGCAAATAAAACAACCCAAACTACACATAAAATATGCAGCGGCAATGAACCGCCCCGGGTATTCCTGAGACTCTTTTGTTTGAGTCAAGCCACCTTGGCTGATTCTCTTAATTGTTGATAATACATCATTTCATATTCGGCTGGTGGA
>JBLHLI010000137.1:0-6785 GCA_047618765.1 Enterobacterales bacterium
TAACCATCTCACGATACTCTCCTGGAGTAATCTTAATCTTCTGTTTAAATTGTCGTGAGAAGTAAGCGTTGTCTTTATATCCAAGTTGATCAGCAATATCTTGATGACTTAAATTGGTATCTTTGAGCAATTCTTGAGCCGCCTGAACTTTAAGATCGATACCATAATTTAAAACCGATTTACCTACCGCTGATTTAAAACGTCGTGAGAAATTTCGAGAACTCATATTGGCCATTTCACTGAGTGCTTTTAGATCAAAGTTTTGATAATAATGAGTTTGCATCCACTGCTGAACTTCGATAATACCTTCATCAGGATGGCGACTAGCTCCCTTGGCGAACCAAGGCTTATCATAAGTACGGTTTATTTCATGACTGTAATGCTGCTCAATTATTTGACTCACCTCTTTATCAAACTCATTTTCAATATAATAGAGCGTTAAATCGACCAAGGCATTAATTGATCCAGTGCAGGTAATTGAACCATCTTGGGTGATGAAATGTTGTCGCTGCAAATTTACTTGGGGATAGCGTTTCTCAAATTCATCAAAGTAATACCAATGGGTAGTTGCCACTTTATTGTTGAGAATACCTGCGTGAGCTAATAAACAAACTCCTGTACCTGTAGCGACAAGTTGCTTTCCTTGCTGATACATTTCTCCAAGCCAATCTATTAGTTCTGGATTTTTCTCTATCACAGCATCGGGATTACCCCAAATAGGTGGTATAAAAATAGTAGCGTCATCAATTTCGCTAGCTGTTTTTAAATTATGGGTAGGCAGTATTTTAATACCATTTGAGAGTTGAATACTTTCTAACTCTGCATAATTAGGGCTCAGGACAAGGCAGTCCCACTTTACTCGACGACCGCGTATTCTTGCTATTGCTCTTGCCGAGCTTATCATTTCCATAGGCAATGATAAGCCGGTTAATAGTGCTCGTGAGTATGAGAGAAAAAGTGATGAAGGCATAATTTATTGGCTTTATTGTACTAAATGATGTCTCGATTATCCTATAGATAAAGCAAATTAGCCAATATAATTGCTAGCATTATTTTTATAACATCTGAGTGTATAGCTGATGGCAAAATCAATGAAAAAATTACCCGTTATTGTTGGATTCGGCGGTATCAACGCTGCTGGTCGCACGTCCTTCCATCATAGTTACCGCAGAATGGTCCATGATGCCCTACCTGATGCTATCACAGACCCTATGTTTAAGGGCCTTGCAACGCTGACTCATCAAGATGAGAATACCGCTAAAGAAACATTATTAAACCAAACATTGATTCGAAAAATTGAGAAACAGACCTTTGATTTAAATGAGGTGAATATTCATAAGAAGGCGCATCTGACCAAAAAAGATAAGTCTATCCATTTTGAAATATCCAAAAAGCAATTACCAAAACATCCTCCAGAGAATTGGTCTATTGAGAAACTCTCTGATGACCTATACAGCGTTACTATCGAAGGTGAGCTTGAAGTAATGATGCCAGAAAAGCATCGTTCTCCAGTTTCAAGTGCAGGCCAACTGCCCTCTGGCTTTGACCCTGCAATTCTTTATAACTCAAGAAATCAGCCTAAAGGTCTACAGTTGACAGTTTTTGGTGCCTCCGATGCCCTTCAGTCCATTGGCATAGACTGGTCTGAAATTCTACTACATATTGAGCCAGACGAAGTTTCTGTCTACGCGGGCTCAGCCATAGGCCAATTAGATGACTTTGGTGGTCGAGGTTTAGCTCAAGCTTGGTTAAAGGGAGGTCGTGTCACGTCAAAGCAAATGCCACTGATGCTTTCACAAATGCCTGCAGACTTTATCAACAGCTACATCATCAATAGTGTTGGCTCAACAGGTACCAATATGGGTGCCTGCGCTACTTTCTTGTATAACTTACGTCAAGGTATCGGCGATATTCAATCGGGTGCTGCTAGAGTCGTCATCGTTGGTGGGGCTGAAGCTGCTGTGGAACCCGAAGTTATAGAAGGGTTTAGAGCCATGGGTGCCTTGGCTGAAGATCAACAACTTTGTAAGCTAGATAATTCTGAAGTTGCCGATAACAGACGTGCCTGTCGCCCTTTTGCTGAAAATGCTGGTTTTACTATCGCTGAGGCGGCCCAGTTTTTTGTCATTATGGATGATGAACTAGCCCTCGAGCTTGGTGCGACGATTTATGGCTCAGTAGCTGACGTCTTTGTTAATGCTGATGCTAACAAAAAATCTATCTCATCTCCGGGAATTGGCAATTATATTACTGTTGCTAAAGCAATGTCATTGGCTAAAAATATACTCGGTGAAGAAGGTGTTAAGCAAACCTTTGCTCAAGCTCATGGAACAGGTACTCCCCAAAATCGGGTGACTGAATCACACATTCTCAATGAAGTGGCTAAATCTTTTGATATTAAAGATTGGAAGGTTGCTGCTATTAAATCCTATGTAGGACATTCTCTAGGACCTGCAGGGGGCGATCAACTAGCTGCGACATTAGGCGTTTGGGAATATGGCATAATCCCTGGTATTAACACCATCGATAAAATCGCCGATGATGTTTATGATTCAAATTTAAATTTCTGTTTGAAACACACCAATGTTGGTGAAAAAGGTTCTGACATGAAAGCAGCTATTCTCAACTCTAAAGGCTTTGGTGGTAACAATGCAACAGGCTTAATTTTATCACCTCATACCACAATGGATATGTTACAAAGTAAGTATGGTGATGAAAAAATGGCTACTTACAAAACGCTAAACAAAGCCGTAGCCAAGACTGCAGCCGAGTACGATGAGGCTGTCATCAGAGGTGAATTTAAGGCCATTTATAACTTTGGCTCAGAAGTTATGACCGGTGAAGATTTGGTGATCACAGACAAAGGTATTGAATTATCTGAATTTAAGAACAAACTTAATTTCAGTCAAGACAATCCTTTTGCCGATTACGGTTAATCACTAACCTTATTGATTTTTCTTTTTATAGGGTAGATAAATCCACCAATAGGACATAGCTCCTAAACTAAACCAAGCTAATACCATCAACCATTCCTGTGGCCAGATTAAGGCTGCAGGCATGGACGGTAAATAAAGTGCAGCCATACCTAAACTGGCGATTACTCCGAAAGCTCCAAGGAAGATTCCGCCGCTTGCTCTGAAGGGTCTAATCATCTCTGGCTCACGCTTTCTTAAGATAATAAAAGATACAGCAACTAACAAATAAGCGATCATCAAACTAAAGGAACCTGCATCAACAAACCATACTAGTGCTGTTCTTCCAAGTAAGGGAGCGCCCACTCCAATTAGTCCTATAAAGAGTATTGCATTTGACGGCGTTTTATATTTTGGATGCACCTTGGCTAAAAAGCTAGGCAGCATTCCATCCTGTGCCATGGCGTAAATAGCACGAGAACCACCAATCAAGAAACTGTTCCAGCTTGTTAAGATGCCTGCTAAACCTGCTATCAATAAAAATATTTTTCCCTTCTCACCAAAGGCTGCTTCTGCGGCGTCTATAACACCTAAACTTGATGCTGCTCTGCCTTCTCCACTGAGTAAGGTCGATACTGCTAATTCAATCATGATGTACCAGAGCACTGCAAAAACAATCGACATGACAAGCAACACCCCTATTTTTCGAGGTGGTAAATTAATTTCTTCAGCAGCCTGAGGGATAACGTCAAAACCGGTCATCATAAAAGGTACCAAAGCCATCGCTGCCAAAATACCACCCATGCCACCAACATATAAGGGCTGCATATTTTCAACTTTACCACTGCTGCTTATGCCCACTATTAACATCAGTCCAGCGAGTAAAATGACACCCACTACAATGGTCTGGATAATCGCTGCTAACTTTATGCCTCGAATATTAACCCAAGTGATTAACGCCGAGGTTACTGCTCCAATAAGTGCAAGTTCTAAAAAGACATCGGCTTCGTTTACTGACCAGAGTACTGTACTGCCAAGATTTGGGAATAGCCCTGACAACACACTCGGCAGTGCAACTGCTTCAAAGGCACAAACTGCTACATAGACAAAAACTATTGACCAAGTACAGATAAAGGAACCTGATCCTCCGAGAGCACGTTTAGAATACACATGTTCTCCCCCCACATCGGGCATGGCTGAGGCAAGTTCGGCATAGATGAGTCCAATGGCCAAGATAACGACACCGACAACGGCTGTGGCAATCAATCCACCAACTGAGCCGCCTCTACCGATAATGCCTGTTATAAGGGCAACCCATGACCAGCCGATCATTGCTCCGAAGGCTAAGGCTAAGGTGTCAAGGCGCTTTAAATTCTTATTTAATCCGTGTTTAGTGCTCATTTTTACTCCTAGGAAAGTATTATCAGCTTATTATTATTCGATTTGATCAGTTCTTAGTTTGCCGATGAAATACATTGATTACAAGAATTAAAGATTGCTCTTCTCTGACCTTCTAGGTAAACAGCTTCGGTGAATGATTTTTCATTACCAATATATACGTTTTTCTTTGGGTTAAATTCTATTGCCTGTTAAGATATCGCCCATTAATCATCTTGTTATATTTTAAGGCTGTCATGTCAACATCTACACTTGAACGCATCACTATTGAACCAACAACTTCTGCCACCTCTGTCGTCATATGGTTACATGGCCTCGGTGATTCTGGCGCAGGTTTTGCGCCCATCGTTCCGGTATTAAACTTGCCTACAGATCACAGCATTCGATTCATTTTTCCCCATGCTCCTGAGCAAGCCGTAACGGTTAATCAAGGGATGGTTATGCGTTCTTGGTATGACATAAAAAGCATGGATCTCGATGGTCGTGCAGATATGGAAGGTGTACTTGAATCAGAGAAGGCGGTTAAAGCACTTATTCAAGAGCAAATAGATTCTGGGATTGCAGCAAACAAAATTGTTTTGGCTGGGTTTAGTCAAGGTGGTGTAATGAGCTTGTTTACAGGCTTAAGATATCCCGAAGCTCTTGCTGGAATTATGGGATTATCTTGTTACTTAGCTTCAGGCTTGAACCTACCTCTTAACTCAACTGATGCCAATAAATCGACGCCTATTCTGCAAAATCATGGTTTGATGGATGATGTGGTACCTGTCCAAGCCGGTATATCAGCTAATGAAGTACTGAAAACTGCAGGCTATAACACCCAGTGGAAAGCCTATCATATGGCTCATTCAGTGCTACCTGAACAGTTAAGTGATATTTCGAAATGGCTTGTAAGCCGCCTTTCTTAATAAGTTAACTTAAACTGAAGTGATTTTTTAACCGTGGGCCACTCAAGATTAATAATGGAAAATACCACTGTATCTCTATAAGCACCATCGGCTTGTATACTGTGATTTCGTAACACCCCGTCTTGTTTTGCACCTAATCTGGTAATTGCCTTTCTTGATTTTTCATTATGCCAATGGGTTCTAAATTCAACTGCTATCGCGTCTAATGCTTCAAAAGCATAGGTCAATAACAATAACTTACACTCTGTATTAACAGAAGTTCTTTGGTAGCTTGTTGAATACCAGGTGTAACCTATTTCTACTCTTCTACTGTCAGCTGAGGCATTGCAAAAGCGAGTAGCACCAATTATTTTTCCATTGTCATTATCAATCACTACAAAGGGCAGAGACACGAAATTCGACTTGTCTTCAAGTGCTACTTTTAGATATTGATCAATAGACTGCTCAGAGGGTATGCCAGTAAACCATAGCTCCCAAAGATTGCCATCACTAGCAGCATCAATGATTTGGTTCCTATGCTCAGAAGTCATAGGTGTTAAGGTAACCTTGTTACCTTTTAGCTCAATTTCTTTTAACCAGTCTCTCATTGTTCTCTCTCTATA
The DNA here is from genome assembly GCA_047618765.1 of Enterobacterales bacterium. Classification (GTDB taxonomy): domain Bacteria; phylum Pseudomonadota; class Gammaproteobacteria; order Enterobacterales. The sequence goes on from JBLHLI010000137.1 coordinate 5,821, forward strand.
ATTTATACTTTAAAGTTGAACTTTAAATATCAGTAGTAAAGTGTTTATTCAGATCAATATTCTCATTCTTTACAATAGTCATCAAGGTCGAATTCTGTTTAGAGTTCATGTTATCAGTAATCAAGGGATACTTAGCAAGGCCTAGCAAATGAATTTATTTACCTAGGTGATATAGCATTTTAATATAAGCAATAATCATTTTTTTATTGAAGTAATCCAATATTGGGATTAGATTATCATTAGAAATTTTATCATTGCCTTGATTGTTGATGGTGATGACTCCAAAGTAGAACTACCAAGAAGGTTGATACTTACCTCTAGTTAAATAGTTCTTAGTTATATCTAACAATAAATTATCATCTAAAAAAAATAAGGAAATATTATGATATATGATTCTATAATCGACACCATTGGACGTACGCCAATAATCAAAATTAATAGACTTGCTCCTGCTAATATTAATATGTATGTCAAAGCCGAATTTTTCAATCCTCTTGGCTCAGTTAAGGATCGGTTAGCTTATGCCGTTATCAACGATGCAGAAAAAAAAGGCTTATTAAAACCAGGCCAAACCGTCATTGAAGCAACATCGGGCAATACCGGCATAGCCCTAGCTATGGTTTGTGCTGCTAAAGGTTATCCTTTTGTGGCTGTTATGAGCGAAACATTCTCCATTGAACGTCGAAAGATAATGCGTGTATTAGGTGCTAAAGTCGTATTATCGCCTGCAGCTGAAAGAGGCTCTGGGATGGTTCGTATAGCTCAGGAACTTGCTGATAAAAATAATTGGTACCTGACTCAACAGTTTGATAATCCAGCCAATCCCGAATATCACCGCAATACAACAGCGCCAGAAATATTAAGAGATTTTGCTGGAGAACCTCTAGACTATTTTGTCAGTGGATATGGAACAGGCGGCACGATTACTGGTGTTGGGGAAGTTTTAAAAGCAGCTCGACCAGACA
>JBLHLI010000138.1:0-6629 GCA_047618765.1 Enterobacterales bacterium
TCCGTTTAGCCAGTAATGCTTGGGCTAAAGCTTGATTAGTTTTATGAGCACCACCATGGAGTAAATCTTCTCGCTTTAGATAAAGATCCGCATTGTAAGATTTAGTAATATTTCTACAACGATAAAGTGGTGTTGGTCTGCCAGCAAAATCTGAGAGTAAATTATCCAAGGTTTTATTAAACTCTGGATCATTTAGCGCCTTGACATACTCTGCTTCTAGTTGCTCTAAAACGGGCACTAGTATTTCAGCGACAAAGGAGCCACCGTAGCCAGAAAAATAATGTTGGGCTGCTTTAATATCAATTGATGTGCCTTTTACAGTGTCTTTTTTCATGTCCTTCCTCGAACGTGTCTTGGGTAATAAGTGCTGGAATAATAGCTTCATCTGCTGAGGATCTTTAATTCCTGCTGAGCTTTCTAAAGAAGAGCATATATCAAAACCAGATTGCTGCTCAGTGTTTAGTTCTTGCTGTTGATTAATTTGTAATTTAGAAAGTTGTTCCATGGATTCAACCGTTAGTCCGCCAGCAAGTATTAGACTTTCAGAAGTCAATAAACTTTGATATTTTAGTTGATGATCGTTTTGAATAGTTTCTTTTGGAATATCAATTAATACTCGGTCAATTCCAAGTTCTATAAATTCAGCTTTTAATTTTAGAGCCTCAGTTATATCTGGATAGTTTTCATCAATTTCAGAACAAGTGATTGTTTTCCATATCTCACAGTTAGTCGCTAATGTTGGTTTTAGTTGTATCAGTTGCTTGAGTTGTTCAACTGGCTCTGCACCATGTAATTGCACAACTGATAAATTAAGAGTTGAAGCATGGTCTAGAATCTCTTCATTAGACTGATCCATAAAAACCCCTACCATTGGCATAGGTTGATTTTTACAGACGGTAATTGCTTTTTGTTTATTAATAAATCGCGAAGATTTTGGAGTAAATATTATTCCGCCAAAGCTTGCACCTAATTCCCAAGCTTGATCAGCATCTTTACGATTTGTAAGTCCACAAATTTTAATTTCACCAAAGAGTAATTTGCGTAACGCTAAAGGAATAGACTTTGATTGCATCAAACTACTACCAATTAAAAAGCCATCAACTAAAGGAGCTAATCGTTTTAAGTGTTTGCGTTCTGAGATACCTGATTCAGAAATAATGAGTCTGTCTGAAGGTATCAATTTTGCTAATTGCACAGTCATTGATATATCAGTCTTTAAGGTATGTAAATTACGATTATTAATACCAATAATCTTTGCCGGTAAGGCTATGGCACGCTCTACTTCTTCTTGACTATTTACTTCGGTGATGATGTCTAAACTTAACGTCTTAGCAATTTCGAAACACTCTTTCCAAAACTGATCGCTGATAACAGATAACATCAGTAAAATGACATCTGCCCCCGCTGCTCTTGCTGAATAAAGTTGCGAGGTTTCAATAATAAAATCTTTGCACAAAACCGGTTGTCTAATTGAATCACGCACTTTTGTTAAATCTGTTAATGAACCCGAAAAAAAGTCTGGTTCTGTCAGTACTGAAACAGCTGAGCAAAAAGATTCATAATGCTTGGCAATTTTCGCAGGTTGATAATCATCGGTTAATAAGCCCCTTGATGGAGAACTCTGTTTACACTCTAGTATTAAACCGGTCTTTGATGACATTAAAGCTGTTTCTAGGGATCTATCTGATGGTTTAAGATCAATTTCTGGGCTCTCAGCATCTTTTAATCGAAGTAGACGCTGGGTAACTATCTTTCCTAAAACACTTTCGTTTAGCATCAAGCTATCAGTATTTAAATTGTTTTGATTAGTCATTGTAAAATGCTCTTATTGCGGCCAATTTATTGGCGACTGCTCCATCAAGGATAGCTTGATTAGCGATAGTTGTTGCGGTCTTAATCGAATCATATTGACCGCTTAACCAAAGCAAAGTTCCGGTATTAAAAGACACCATATCGGTCATTGCTTTTGAACCTTTTCCTGCTAACACTGTTTGAAAAACATCAAGAGGATCATCAATTGGCTTTAATTGAATAGACTCAAGTGATTGATAATCTAATCCTGCATCTTTAGGCGTTAAGAGTAATGGTTTAATAACACCATCATCAACCATCACAGCTGTTGTATCACCATGTAACGCAACTTCATCTAAACCAGAACCATAAACAACTAAAGCTCTCTTACATTCAAGTTTTTGTAATACTTCAGCAAGCGGTTGACATAACTCTTTACGATTGACGCCCATTAGTTGTATGGGAGGTGCAGCAGGATTCGCCAAAGGACCAGCCAAATTAAATATGGTTCCTGTTGCCAATTGCTTTCGAACAGGTCCAACATGAGCCATCAAAGGATGATACTTGGGTGCAAAGAGAAAAGCATATTGATGTAAATCTAAACACTGTTTTGAACGTTCAGCAGTAGCCATGATATCGATACCGAGAGCTTCGATTATATCTGCTGAGCCAGAGCGTGAAGATACTGAGCGATTACCATGCTTGACTATAGTTAATCCACATTCTGCAGCTACAAAAGCACTAGCTGTCGATACATTAAAAGTATTAAGGCCATCACCTCCTGTGCCACAACAGTCGGCATAAAGACCTTTTAATTTAGGATAGGGTTCTGCAACATTTCTGAGTGTTTTAACTAAGCCTGCTACCTCATCAGCTGTTTCACCTTTTATTTTTAATGCCATTAATATCGCAGAAATAACTATCGGATCTGTATTTCCAGAAAGTATATTTTCAAATAGCTGTTCTGATTCAGAAAATGTAAGATCCTGTTTTTGGTAGAGCTTTTCGATTAAAGCTTGCACTACTCATATCTCCCGAGAATTTTGTGACTGAAACTTTCTAACTTCAGTTAAAAGATTACTAATAATTTGCTGACCATGAATCGTTAGTATCGATTCAGGATGAAATTGAAGCCCATATAGCCCGAGTTTTTCACTGGCTACTGACATAGCGATGCCTTCACACTGAGCTGTTATTTCTAAAGCGCTTGGAACTTCCTGAGCAGATAGAGAGTGATATCTAGCAACATTCATTGGCGATTGTAAGTTTGCATATACGCCTTTCTTGTCGTGGGTTATTGATGAGCTTTTCCCGTGGACAACTGAAGCATATTGTCCAATATCGCCTCCTAAACTACTAATAATCACTTGATGTCCTAAACAGATCCCAGCAATGACTACTTTACCCATCAAACGATTGACTAGTTCTAAACAACAACCTGCAGAATCAGGATTACCCGGTCCTGGGGATAGTAAAATCATATCAATTTCACCGGCTTCATAGAGCGACTCAATAACGTCAACTGATACATAGTTTTGATAAATGCTCAGTTGGCAATCTTGCATCTTTAATTCATCAACTAAATTAAAGGTAAAGGAGTCTTGATTGTCGATCATCAATACTTTTATGTTATTGGTTGTTTGTGACATTACAATCCCCTTAATAGTTTTGCTGAGTTTTGATAGCTCTCAGCATATTGAATTGCTTTGATCACAGCTGCTGCTTTTAATTCAGTTTCTGCTAGTTCATTTTCTGCTGTTGAATCAGCAACAATACCTGCTCCGGCGGTTATATTAGCCTTAGCATTGTGGACTAAAGCTGAACGTATAACGATAGCAGTATCCATATCGCCTGCTCCGTTAAAGTAGCCTACAGCGCCTCCATAAGCGCCACGTCGCCGATTTTCTAATTGACGAATTAACTTCATTGCTTCTTTCTTAGGAGCTCCTGTTAACGTTCCCATATGAAAACAGGACTGGCAGGCGTGATAGATATCAAGTCCATTTCTTAATGTTGCTGTTATTCTACTGACCATATGCATAACTGCAGAATAACGATAAACAGCCATCAATTCGTGAACCTTTCGACTACCTGTTTCAGCCACTCTTGCTAAATCATTTCTTGCTAAATCGACTAACATAAGATGTTCAGCTAATTCTTTTTCATCTAGCTTTAAATCTGCTTCTAATCTTGCATCGAGTTCATCATTGATTTCACCATTCTCTTTGCGGCCTCGCTTTCGTGTGCCAGCAATGGGCATTATTGAAATCGAACGATCAGCTGCTTGATAACGTAAGCTTGATTCTGGTGATGCTCCAAAAAGTGTGTATTCACCTAGTCGAAGAAAAAATTGATAGGGACTTGGATTATGCTGTTTTAAAAATTGATAGGCCAAAATTGGGTTATGACAATTCAGTGTGAAATTTCGACTAATCACTGTTTGAAATACTTGGCCTTGAGCAATCGCTTCTTTCACTGTTGCTACATCTGTCATGAAGTCATCTGCTCCTGGATAAACAGCAACATCATTGTTAGCTATTTCCTCAGGTATGAAATTCTTAAAAATGTCTGTGCCTGTTAAAGCATGATTTTTAATAATCTCTTCAAGAGAGCTTAATCTACCTCTTGCTTGGCCTGTTCTAAATTCTTGTTCATCACCAGAAAAAATGATTTCTCTAATCTCAATCCTATTAGTAGTTTGATCGATAATTATTTGACTATCAGCAAGCAAGAATACAAAGTCTGGAAAGTCACCCTCCGTATAAGTTACTGCAGGTAAAAGTTCAAGACTATCGACAAAGTCATAACCTACAACACCGGCAACAAGAAGTTGTTTAGCATCTCGAGGATTATTATTTCCAAGAATTACTAGCACTTGTCGAATTGCATCCAAGGGAGTTGTTCTTGTTATTCGAACTGACTCCTCTTCGATTAATCGGTTATCTGGGTAAGTGAGTTGTAGCTCCAATTCAGTCGTTACAACACCAATATTGTCATCAAGATGCTGACTCAATGATTTGTTAATAAGTTCGAGTGCAGCCTCTCCATTTTGATTAAGAGCAGATATAGTAACTTGGAATCCTCGTGCTTCGAATTTCAAAGCCTGATTAAGCAAAAGCATTGAGTGCTGCTTGCCATTATTACCTTGTTCAGAAGATTCGAGTAAAATTCGATAGTCTTTATTACTAAGTTTGGAGCAGGCATCAAAAATTTGCACTGGTTCAACTTCTGCTTCCAAGCTTCTACTTAAAATGATTAAGTCATTTGAATTCATAATGCACTCCGACCCGCAGCTTCTATAAAAGGTTTAATTTGTCTCATTAAGTCACAAAATTGTTGCGCCGATAATTGTTGATGACTATCCGATAATGCAGTTATGGGGTCAGGATGAACTTCAACTAAGATCCCATCAGCGCCGCAAGCAACTGCAGCTTTGGCCATAGGAATAATTAATTCTCTGACACCAGTGCCCTGGGAGGGATCAACAATAACCGGTAAATGTGTCAGTGTTTTCAATAAAGCAACAGCATTAAGATCCAATGTATTTCGCGTTGAGGTTTCAAAAGTTCGAATGCCACTTTCACATAAGACGACTTTTTCATTACCTGTGCTGATAATATATTCAGCGGCAAGTAACAACTCTTCAATAGTAGAGGACTTACCTCTCTTTAACAAAACCGGTGTCCTTGTTTCACCAACAGCTTTTAATAATCCATAATTTTGCATGTTTCTAGAACCAATTTGTAACATGGCAACTTTATCATGCATGAACTCAACTTCAGCACTATCAGTTACTTCAGAAACCGCTCCTAAGCCGCTTTTTTCACTGGCTTCGACAAGTAAGTCTACTCCTTTTCTACCCAAACCTTGAAAGCTGTAAGGACTGGTTATAGATTTAAATATGCCTCCACGAAGTAAAGCGCCACCAGCATCTTTAATTTCCATTGATATATCATTTATTTGCTTTCGACTTTCTACAGCAGAAGGACCTGCAATCACAACAAATTCTTTGCCACCAAAGGTTGCATCAGCCACCTGCACCTTTGTATCTTCGGGAAATAATTCACGTGAAACTTTTTTATAAGGACTTAAAATCGGTTTTACAGAGTCAACATAGGGGTGTCCTACTAAATTTAGTGATGCAAGTATTCTCTCATCACCTAAAGCACCTAATACTGTTCTTTCAGCACCAGGCAAATATAGTGGTTTCAAACCTTTATCTTCAATTGCCTTCATAAGTCGTTTTGCTTTTTCTTCTGAAGTACCAGCTTTTAGTACAATAATCATTTTCTTGCTCCAGTGTTTATTTTCTTTAAATCGTCGCTATAAAAAACCCGCTATTTTTCGGCGGGTTATACATGGATAAAAGTATTTGCTGTTATTTATCTCTGTAAATTCCGCCAACCCTTGGATTGTCGCCAATATAGAAACCCGGTAACTACTGAAATGAATGCTGTTTGACTAAAAGTCTTTGATTTACTGATGTTCATCATTACTTATTTCTCTGATCTTAACTGTATACTAAAAATTGATTCAAAAAAAAGCCCGCTAGAAGCGGGCTTTTAAATTTATTTGTTTTTTAAACGACAAATACACTTACACCCGTGAAATTAATTCAAGTGCCACCAAAAGTATGTGTTGTTTAATTTTGTAATATTCATGATTTGAACAGTAACGTTCCTTTATTGAAGAGTCAATAGTGAACATCCAAATTATTCAAAATAAATTACAATTAATTTAATATCTATTGAGTATCTTCATTAATTAACACAAGAGAGGTACAGATTTTGTTAATAGAGAATTGAATTTATAGATATTCAGCTAAAGTCTAAGGTGCA
>JBLHLI010000139.1:0-6551 GCA_047618765.1 Enterobacterales bacterium
GTGTTCATTTTATCAGCGAATGGCTATTTGACAATCGATTTGATTGAAATTTCAGATTCATATTTCGTACCACAACTTGCTGGAGGTTTATTACTAGGCATTGGCTTTGCGATTTCTGGTTACTGCCCAGGAACTACTATTGTTGGCATGGCAAGTGGTAAAATAGATGCAATATTCAGTTTCATTGGATTATTTCTAGGTACATTATTATTCGCTTTTGTTTATGACCCAATAGAGGCTTTCTATTACTCTACCAAGATTGAATTAAATACTCTTCCACAATTATTCTCACTTGAATTTGGAACAATGGTACTAATAGTTACAGGGCTAGCCATCACAGCATTTTATTTTGCTGAACAAATTGAGGCTCATTATCTTGAGAAAAATCATCTTGATACGAATAATATTGAGATAGATAATGAGTAAAGGTTTGAAAGTGAGTAACGGCTTAAAAATAATTTCGGCACTCTTTATAATAACTGCCCTCACTGCATTTATTATGGATCGGCAACCTAAACAGCAAAATCATCAAGCGGTTATGACCTTTGAGGAATTTGATGACATTATTGCAGTACCGATTCCAATGGTTACTCCCGTTGAACTTGCTGACTTTTTGATGAAACAAGAGCATCACTATAATTTAATTAATATTCAGTCAGAAAACCTTTCAGCTGATAAAGCTACTGAGCATTATTTTATACCTACTGCTGAAGGACATAGTTACGAATCCTTCTTAAAACTTAATATCCCAGTTAATGAAAGCATCTTTCTTTATTCGAAATCGGAAGCTGAAGCGGTTCAATTATATTATTTACTCGTTATAAGAGGCTACTTCAAGGTTAAGGTTTTAAAAGGTGGGATCGACGCTTGGCATAAACAAATCCTCAATCCCATTCTCTCTGATATTATATTTACCGATCAAGAACATCGAAAAAAGCTAACGACTTTCTTTGGTGGCAATTTCAATAATGTGGCAGGTAAATTCTCTATAGAGAAAATTATATTGAATAAAAAAATAAAAAAACATAATGGTTGCTAAGTAATTTTTATGACCTTGTATATGCTAAGATTATTGGTAAATTTACAAAATAGCCTCTTAGGATAAATACATGCAAGCCAATAAATCTGATTGGGATAACATTAGTCAATATTTAAAAATATTTGAAACAATTACCGAGGATTTTTTCAAACAACTAGACTCCAGTAAAGTCGCAAAAATGGATGTTAATCTCCCTGATTCTATATTGTCAGAAGACGGTGTAGATTTGTTAAGTTGTATTGAAGTATTAAAAACTGATGTTATTCCCCAACTTTCAGCTGCCCGAGGTTCAAGATATTGGGGGTTTGTTACAGGTGGTGCTACACCCGTTGCAACACTGGCGGATTGGCTAGTGGCTACCTTTGATCAAAATGTTCATAAAGGTGGAGACTCGATTGCAACAGAAATCGAACGCCAAAGCATAAAGTGGCTGTGTGATTTATTTGAGTTACCTTATAGTTTTAAAGGCATTATGACCACAGGCGCAACAGCCTGCAATTTTCTAGCAGCAAACTGTGCTCGTCAGTTTGCTGGTCTAAAGCAGGGAATCGATACAGCAAAGGATGGTGTTTATAACCTCGATATAGAAATTTTATCGGCAACACCTCACGCAAGCATGATTAAAAGTTTAGGCATGTCAGGATTAGGTCAACGACATGTTACCAAAGTTAATGCACAGTCAAACTCTGAAGCAATGGATGTTGAACATCTAAGACATTTATTAGAAAACAGTAAAGCCAAGGCCCAGGTAGTTATTGCCAGTGCTGGTACCGTTACAGCAACCGATTTTGATGATTTAGACAGTATCTCTGCACTCTGTAAAAAGCACGATGCTTGGCTTCATGTGGATGCTGCCTTTGGCTTATTCGAACGTCTAGTCAATGGTCCCGATAGCCACACTAAGTCCATCGAGAAGGCTGATTCTATTACTGTTGATTGTCATAAATGGCTTAATGTGCCCTATGACAGTGGCGTATTCTTAACACGACATCTTGATATTTTAGAACAATGCTTTGACGTACCAGCCCCTTATCTCCTTAATGAATCTGGTAAAGCTGACTTTATGTCCCTTGGTGTTGAGAACTCTAGACGCTTTAGAGCATTACCGGTTTGGTTGTCATTATTAGCTTACGGGAAATCTGGAGTGAGGCAATGGGTAGAGCGTAATATAAAACTAGCCCAACAGCTTGCTAATTGGATCGATTTATCTGATGACTATGAATTAGTACATCCTTGTAATATGAACGTCGCTTTATTTCGACCATCTTGTACTGGATTAACAACTCAAGAAGCTGATAAGAAGACAGTCGATTGTTTAAAGGCCATCAACAAGGATGGTCGACTATATTTAAGTCCAGGGCTATGGCAAGGCAGAGAGATCATTCGAATCGCTCTAAGTAATTGGCAAACAGAAGATACTGATATCGACATTGCCATAGCTGTATTTGAACATCTTGCAAAATAACAAGGATGAGGTAATTAATTGCTACTTTTTTTCTGAATCGGTAATACTCTTTAATGAAGCTTCGTGATCTATTTCATAAGGTGGCATCGCCTTACCCTTGTTCTTTCCTTTAAGATAGAACTCCATCCAACGCATCAAGCGCATTGAATAGTCAAGCTGAGCAGCTGTTTTTCGATTTCCATGACCTTCGCCAGGATAGAAAACAAGTCGAACTGCAGTATCTGTCCTGGTTTTAATATAGCGGTATAATTCCATAGATTGGCTAGGATGCACTCGAGTATCAGAGTCGCCATGCATAATTAAAAGTGGCGTCTTAGCTTTATCAGTATGGTAAATAGGACTACGTTCTAACATCCATTGCCACTTGTCCCAAGGATAATTCCGAGCATGTACATTGTACATTTCTTGAGGAATATCAGTTGTGCCGAATTTTGATATCTGATTAGAAATACCAACGAACATCACACTCGCTGCAAAATGTTCAGAAAGAGCTGTTGCTGCCCAAGCAGAAGCGTAACCACCGTAGGAGCCTCCTGTTATCCCAACTCTTTTCTTATCAACAAGACCCATTTCTGATAAGTGAGTGATGGCATCAACTAAGTCATTAAATTCACTACCAGCATAATCAGCCTGCCCCATTTTAGAAAAATCAATGCCTCGCCCTGTACTACCTCTGTAGTTAGGAAGAAATATCGCAAAGCCTTTTCCTGATGCATGCTTAATTGGATAAGAATAAGTATCTAACCAGCCATCACTGACATGACTCTCAGGTCCACCATGTACCATCATAATTAACGGATAGCGCTTCTTTTTATCATAGTCTTGGGGATAGATTAATACCCCTTGTAACTCAACACCATCACGCGCTAAATATGAGATTGTTTGTTGAGTAGGTTTATCAATATCTTTTAACCAGTCATTTGAATCCGTTAGCTGTTTTGCTTTCGTTGTAGAGAGATCAAAGAGCTCCCTTGGATGAGTATCGGAACTACCAAATCCAATTAAGGTTTTACCGGAGTCATCAACATCTATCGATGTATAAACAACATTGCCTGGTGCAATCCGAGTTGTGACCGATTGGTTATCTAAATTAACAATTGATACTTCACTTTTAGTACCTACATGCCCTAGCATGGCCACCTGATAATCTGATATCCATGCAATATCTCTCACATGTCCGAGATAGTTTTTCAATGGTTTTGAAATTTTCCCTGACTTCACATCACCAATAAACAGTCTACCTGCAGCAGGATCATTTTTATTTTCAGCACCAATTATCGCAACTTTATTACCATTTTTAGACCAATGAGCAGTTGCTAATTTACCTTCAGTTTTAAAGGCTTGTAAGACACTTCCAGTTAAATTATAGAGACGGTATTCTGATGAAGTATAACTGTCATCGATTAAGGCAGTTGGAGTAACTCTCATTAATAAACTGTCATCTTTGGGATTAAACTCAACCGATAAAATATGTTCATCAATAGCAAGCTTCTCATGCTTTTTAGTGAGATCCATAAGATCAAATAAATATGCATCTGAATGCTTTACCGACTCTTCATAGACATTTGCTTTGAAGCCCTTTTTTTCAAGATTTTCTACCGAATCAGCTACAAAAGGTTGGGCTAAATAAATCAACTTCGATGTGTTTTTATTCAGTGAATATGTAGTGATGTTAGTCTTAACGTTGACTATTCTTTGTGATTCACCACCATCTATTGCAATTCTATAGATTGACATGAATTTATCATCATTTCTCTTCGCGATATAATAAATATACTGACTATCATGACTCCACTTAATTGACTTTACATTGACTTCACCAGTAATAAATTTTCGTACTACCCCATCAATAGATGATACGTGTAATTCAACATAAGCACCTCCATCTTCTGCAACATAAGTTTTGCGAGGGACAATATAAGAATGAGCAATATACTTCCCATCGGGAGAAACATGTCCACTTCCTGTATAATTTTTTTCAACGGTTTGCTTTAATGTCATTGTTTCTGACATAACTTCAGTGGTTGTAAAAAGTAGTGAAATTATTAAAGAGATTATGAAAATTAGTTTCATGATTATCCTATAGTTAACTGTTTAATTTAGTTATTTAGAGAGTCTGATTTACGAACTTAGTGTATGCCTTGAATAATGATTATTCAAATACATTTTATTACTGATTATGTATCGCCTCCCGGTTTTGAAAACTCATTAATTCGGTCGTCCCAGGCTTCTACATCAAGAGATTCTCTATATCCATGCCAAGTAGAATATCCTAATAATGGAACGATAACTATAAAACCAAGAAATCCGCTCATAATCCCAATGCCGGTAAAAATTACTACAATTAAACTCCAAAATAGCATTGCTGCTTTATTTCTTAAAACCGCATTTATACTCGAGATACAAGCAGTAATCATATCGGTTTTTTTATCCATTATCATGGGTAGAGAGAATACGCTGGCTGAATAAACAATCGTCGCGAAGATAGTACCAACAAATGATCCAATACTAAGAAATAGGATTAAATCTGCAATACCAGCATCAGGATTTACCGGAACAAAAATATGAATCATTGAAGCTGATCTTGCCCAAACTAGAGAAATTACAATCATAATAATGACAAATATTAACAAGTCACCATAAGGTCGAATACCATGTCTCACGCTTTTTCTAAAATCAATCGGTTTGTCACGCTTCAATTGTCTAGCGATAGAGTACAAGCCAATACATAAAATAGGTGCAACAAAAATAAAAGCTGATAATAAACCTAGGGCCAGTGTAATACTGTTAAAATACCAAGCCATTGAAAAGATAAAATAACTTATAATTACCACGATAGTACCGTAAATGGCAGAATGTTTAGGCGCTCTCTTGCAATCTTGCCAACCCAGAGATAACCAATGTAATGGGGCAAGAAATTCAATCTTTTTACAAGGTGCGAGAATAGGAAATTCACTTTCTTCTTCTATCATTTTAAGGTCCACCTTTATTTATTAAAATATTATTGTGTAAAACATTGTGTAAAACACTATGAAAAATATTGCTGAGTAAAATATAGTTTAGATAAAAAAATTATTCTTATAAGATAATTGTATTTATCATATAATACAATTCAATCAACAATATTGATTTACAACAACATTGGAGTTATAAATTTTTGACACCTTCTAACCCTTATCTGCTGTATTCCTTTAGACGCTGTCCCTATGCAATGAGAGCTAGAATGGCTTTGGCTTATTCAAATGTAGAGGTACAAATTCAGGATATATTATTAAAAGATAAACCCCAGTCAATGTTAAAAGCTTCTCCAAAGGGAACAGTTCCGGTTCTCATTATTAAGAATAAGTCGGCTACTGAGCAATCGGCTAGAGATTACACTGTAATCGACGAGAGCATTGAAATCATGCTTTGGGCATTATCAAAAGCTGATCCAGAGAACTGGTATTTTGGATTAACAGACGAACAACAACGAATGATTACTCAACTAGTCGAAGAATTTGATAATGACTTTAAACCCCTCTTAGACAAATATAAATATGCTGCACGCTTTCCAGAATCGTCCGAGAGTCAATATCGAGATAAAACTCTGACTTATTTAGAAAAACTTAACCTATTATTAGAGGACTCCCAGTGTTTAATTTCAGAGCAACTTAGCTTAGCGGATATAGCTATTTTTCCGTTCATCAGACAATTTGCCTTTGTGAATAAGCAGTGGTTCGATGCGGCTCCTTATCCAAAGTTACAACAATGGTTGAAAAGGCACATCGAATCTGATTTATTTATAGCAATTATGGAAAAACCTAAGTAATTATTGTGGTTTTTTAACAGCCTGAGTAATCGCTTCATAAAAAGCATCTTGCAAAGCCCAGGCAGATTGATTACTGGCTGATTTTCTCGCACTTTGAATGGCAATAACTACATTTTCTTTTGGATTAATATAAATTCCCTGACCAAATATACCTGAAGCACGATAATCATCATTTTTACTTAACCACCACATATAGCCATAACCATCATAGCCCTTTGATGGAGTTGTTGAGTCCTGCA
>JBLHLI010000140.1:0-6513 GCA_047618765.1 Enterobacterales bacterium
CTGTTAAACAACTTCCCCAAGTACTCGAATGTCATCTAGTATCAGGTGATTTTGATTATTTATTGAAAACTCGTGTCGCTGATATGACTGCTTACCGTGAATTATTAGGCGAAACTCTTTTAACCCTCCCCAATGTTAGCAGCTCTCGCTCTTATATGGTTATGGAAGAGGTTAAAGAGTCGGGATTAATACCGATACCTCAGTACCAGAGAGCAACCTAATGGCGAGACTTTAGGTAGTTTAGCCACAAATTCTCAGGTATGATATTACAGGTAATTTTATACCTTACTTTATACATAATTTAACATTCTAATAATTTAGATAATGGAACTGGTTTGAAGCAAGCAACCACTAAAAAATCAATTAAGCTAAGTCGGAAGAAACCTCTGAAAACGCACACAGTTCATCCTATGAGCAAGCGATTTAGAGAAGGGGTGATGATTCTTCTGGTAACCATTTCGCTGTTTTTATTTATGGCGATGATGACCTACAGTCCTCAAGACCCTGGATTTACTTTCAGTGGTGATAATGACCTTATTAATAATTCAGGAGGTCGAGCAGGTGCTTGGTTTTCTGATGTGTTTCTGCATTTCTTTGGTTATCTGGCTTATGTTTTTCCATTGATGGTGGCTTATGTTGGTTATCTTAGTCATAAAGTAGACTCAGAACCAGAAGATGAACAACGTTTGTTTCTTGCTTTCAGAAGTATGGGCTTTATCCTTACTTTATTAGCAGGTTCTGGTCTTGCTAACATGCACTTTTTTGACCCCAGTATTCAACCCAGCTATACAGCCGGTGGAATCCTAGGAAAAATCATGGCGGATTCATTAGTCCCGTACTTTGGTTACCTAGGTGGTACCTTAATATTACTTGCACTGTTCTTAACTGGGTTTACTTGGTTTAGTGGTATGTCATGGCTGAGTTTAATGGATAACTTAGGTCGTATGACTTTGCGATTTTTAGTGGCAAGTAAGAATGGATTAATTGCTTTTTCTGTGTGGTTAAAATCTACCCGCGAAAACCTAATAGCAAAGAAAGCTAAAAAAGTTAGAATTAAATCAGTTAAAAAAGAACTTAAGAAAGTTGAAAGTAGAGCCCCAGTTAAAATTGAGCCAGTGATAAACAAAGTTGAAATTAGCCAAAGAGTTATGCAAGAACGTCAGGTAAAATTGTTTAATGAGCCCGTTGAGGGAGAATTACCACCTATATCGTTATTAGATCCCGCCCAGCCAAAACAGCATAGTGTTTCTCAAGAATCTCTTGAAGCTATGTCAAGGCTCGTGGAAATGAAACTTGCTGACTTTTCAATCGATGCTCAAGTTGTAGCTGTTCATCCTGGTCCTGTGATTACC
Organism: Enterobacterales bacterium; assembly: GCA_047618765.1. Classification (GTDB taxonomy): domain Bacteria; phylum Pseudomonadota; class Gammaproteobacteria; order Enterobacterales. The sequence goes on from JBLHLI010000140.1 coordinate 1,353, forward strand.
CGTTTTGAACTCGATTTAGCACCAGGTATTAAAGTTTCTAAAATATCGAATTTATCGAAAGATTTAGCTAGAGCACTCTCTGCAATCAGTGTACGTATTGTTGAGGTAATTCCAGGGAAATCGGTCATCGGCTTAGAAATTCCTAATGAAGATCGCGAAATGGTTCGGCTAACTGAAGTCATTGCATCGCGCACTTTTGATGAATCAACATCTGATCTTAGTATGTGTCTTGGGAAAGACATTGCTGGACAACCCTGTGTAGTTGACCTCGATAAAATGCCACACTTATTAGTTGCTGGTACAACGGGTTCAGGTAAGTCAGTGGGCATCAATGCCATGATTATCAGCCTTTTGTACAAATCTAAGCCTGAAGATGTTCGAATGATTATGATTGATCCAAAAATGTTAGAACTTTCAGTTTATGATGGAATTCCACATTTGTTGGCACCTGTTGTAACTGATATGAAAGATGCCGCTAACTCGCTTCGTTGGTGTGTTGGTGAAATGGAAAGACGTTATAAAGTCATGTCTGCTTTAGGCGTAAGAAACTTGGCTGGATATAATAAAAAAATAAGAGATGCTATTAAAGCAGGAGACCCTTTAAAGGATCCACTGTGGGAACCTACGGAGACCATGTTGATCAACCCACCTGATTTAGTAACATTACCTAAGATTGTAGTCATCATTGATGAATTAGCTGACATGATGATGATCGTTGGCAAAAAAGTTGAAGAGCTCATTGCCCGAATTGCACAAAAAGCTAGAGCAGCAGGTATTCATCTTATTTTGGCAACCCAAAGACCAAGTGTTGATGTATTAACAGGTTTAATTAAAGCTAACATTCCCAGTCGAATTGCTTTTCAAGTTTCATCTCGAATAGACTCCAGGACTATTTTAGACCAAATGGGTGCTGAACAACTGTTAGGCCAAGGTGATATGTTATATATGCCAGCAGGTACCAGTATTCCAGTGCGTGTACATGGTGCCTTTGTGGCCGATCATGAGGTACATAAAGTTGTTGCCGATTGGAAAAAACGTGGTGAGCCAGATTTTATTGTAGAAATTACAGATGGCGGAGGAGTCGCAGATAACATCCCTGGTATGGCACCTGAACCTTCTGATAATGATACTGATGTACTCTACGACGAGGCTGTTGCCTTTGTTACACATTCAAGAAAAGCATCTATATCAAGCTTACAAAGGCGACTTAAGGTTGGTTACAACCGAGCAGCTGGAATGATTGAAGAAATGGAGCTGACAGGTATTGTTACAGAAATGCAGTCTAATGGTAGTAGGGAAGTTCTTGCCCCAGCGCCACCATCAATGGATTAACCCATGAAGCTATTTAAAATTTTCTGCTTGGTTATATTACTTAATCAAACTTACTTATTGGCTGGAAATGTTGAGCAGAATAAAGATCCTGTCTTAGAAAAAGATGATGTTGTACTGTCTGATTCCATGGATAAACTCAATGGTTATTTAGTTAATATTGATAGCTATGAAGCCAACTTTCAACAATCACTCTCAGGTATTTCAAGAGGTAACTCAGAAACGACTTCAGGCCGATTTTTGATGAAACGGCCTGATAGGTTTCGTTGGCAAATTAATTTTCCTTACCAGCAAACAATTATTGCTGACGGTAAAAGTATTTGGACAATTGATAATGATTTAGAACAAGTGACTGTTAATGATATCGATGAGAGTATTGCTAATTCTCCAATCATGTTGATTAGTCGTAAAAATAATGAATTAGAAAAGCTCTTCATTATTGTTGAAATTGAGGCGCAAGAAGAACTGGAAAAATTTCTATTAAAACCTAAAGACAGTAGCTCAAACTTTGAGTTTATCCAACTAGGTTTTAAAGATGGTGTTCTGCAGTTCATCGAGCTTAATGATAATTTAGGACAAGTAACATCGATTGTTATGACCAATATAAGAAATAATCCAATCATCGCTAATCAAGAATTTATCTATGAAGAAATGACTGATTTTGATCTTATTGATTCTAGAGAGAGGGTTGATTCAAGAGAGCAAGATGATGCTAGCGAAATGAGTAATTCTGGTGACTGAAATTGATTTTCGTCCGCTCGCGGATAGGTTAAGACCAAGAGAACTCAAAGACTATGTTGGCCAATCCCATATTTTGGGTGACGATAAACCTCTCACTAAAGCTATTGAATCAGATCATCTGCATTCAATGATTTTTTGGGGCCCGCCGGGTACTGGTAAAACAACCTTAGCAAAATTGATTGCTGAGTTAAGTCAAAGTCATATCGAAAGTATTTCCGCGGTTCTGTCTGGCGTTAAAGATATCCGAGCTGCAATGGAACGGGCAGAATTCAATAAGAGTAATGGTAAACGAACCATTCTTTTTGTCGACGAAGTACATCGCTTTAATAAAGCGCAACAGGATGCTTTTTTACCCTTTGTTGAAAATGGCACTATTACCTTTATTGGTGCGACTACTGAAAACCCATCTTTTGAGTTAAATAATGCACTGTTGTCACGAGCCAGAGTTTACGTTATTAAAAGACTTGATGATGAGGCTTTAGCAACGATTTTACAGCGTGCATTAAATGATAAAGAGCTAGGACTGGGTGAGCTTAAATTTTCTATTAACACAGAGCAACAATCTAAGTTATTCATGGCTGCAGATGGAGATGGTCGACGACTATTGAATCTCGTCGAGCTCTTGGCAGACATAGCATCCGATCAATCTGAAGTAACTGATTCAATGTTATCCGAAGTACTTAAACAAAGTCATCGTACTTTTGATAAAGGTGGAGAACATTTTTACGATCAAATATCAGCATTGCATAAATCAGTGAGAGGTTCGGATCCCGATGCCAGTTTATATTGGTTTTGCCGAATGATTGATGGTGGTTGTGATCCTCTTTATATTGCAAGACGTGTACTTAGGATGGCGTCGGAGGATATTGGTAATGCTGATCCTCGTGCTTTACAAATATCATTAGCCGCTTGGCAAACACAAGAGCGTTTGGGCTCTCCAGAAGGAGAACTGGCCATTGCTCAAGCAATTATCTATCTAGCCAGCGCAGCTAAGAGTAATGCGGTGTATATGGCCTTTAAACAAGCTATGAAAGATGTACGGCAGTCAAGTTCACAAGAAGTGCCTATGCATTTACGTAACGCACCTACAAAATTGATGAAAGAATTAGACTATGGCAAGGCCTATCGCTATGCCCATGATGAGCCAGATGGCTACGCGGCTGGATCTAACTATTTTCCTGATGATAAAAAACCGGTAAACTACTATCAACCAGTGGATAGAGGGCTTGAGATTAAAATTAAACAAAAGCTTGAGCACTTAAAGCAACTTGATACGCAGTATAAGCAGAACAACAGGAAATAGTCGGAATGTTACAAGTCACTCCAACATTATTAATAGCCATAGCATCAGGTGGTGCTGTAGGTGCTTTATTAAGGTTTTTTGTTCAACATTATTCTACCTCTTTATTTGGTTTAACTTTTCCTTGGGGAACATTTTTAGCGAATATTATAGGTTGTGGCATTATGGGGTTGATTTCTGGATATTGGACAAATTCTGAGTATGCAATGAGTGTAGAATTAAGAGGTGCTTTAGTCATAGGTTGTTTAGGCGCTTTTACTACCTTCTCAGCTTTTTCACTGGATAGTTTAGTGTTGTTTCAAAATGGTGAAATAATGAGAGCGTCAATTAATGTCTTTGGTACTTTAATTTTATGTCTAGTAGCCGTGGGTATAGGTTCCTATTTTGGAACTCGATTAGCAGGCTAATAGTAATCAACACAACTATTATCAAACACTTATCATCAAACAATTATTATTAAACAATTATTATTAAACAATTATTATTAAACAATAAGTTTTTAATTAAGGATAGAAAAGAAAATGATTAATCCCAGACTTTTGCGAACAGATCTAGAAACGGTCGTCAGCAATCTGGCACGTAGAGGTTATACCTTTGATGCAGCCCTTTATCAAGACTTAGAAAGTAAACGTAAAGAGCTACAGGTTAAGACCGAGCAATTGCAAAATGATCGTAATGTTAACTCTAAGGCAATCGGTAAAGCTAAAGCAGCTGGTGAGGACATTCAACCTCTAGTACAAGCTGTAGGGCAATTAGGTAAAGAATTAAGTGTTACTAGTAATGAATTGGCAGAAGTACAACTGCAGCTCAGTGACCTGATGCTAAACACGCCAAACCTTTTAGATGATTCTGTTCCAGATGGAAAGAATGAAGATGATAATAAAGAAATCTCTAAATGGGGAACGCCTAAAACATTTGATTTTGAGGTTAAAGATCATGTTGATCTAGGTGGTAAAAACAATGAAATGGATTTTGAACTAGCTGCAAAAATCACCGGTTCACGTTTTGTTGTCATTAAAGGGCAATTAGCAAAAATGCAGAGAGCCTTGACTCAATTCATGTTAAACACTCATATCGATGAGCATGATTATCAAGAAGTCTACGTTCCTTACATGGTCAATGCAGAAAGTTTAATTGGTACAAGTAATCTGCCTAAATTCGAAGAAGACTTATTTGCTATCAAAGGTAGTACTGAAGAAAATAGACAATTATATTTGATTCCGACTGCCGAAGTACCTGTTACCAATATTGCCAGAGATGTGATTTTTGAAGCTAATCAAATGCCTCAAAGATTTGTTTGTCATAGTCCTTGTTTTAGAAGTGAAGCAGGATCTTATGGTCGAGACACTAGGGGACTTATTCGTCAGCACCAATTTGAGAAAGTTGAAATGGTGCAAATGGTTCAGCCTGAACATTCTGCCCAAGCCCTTGAAGATTTGACGGGTCATGCAGAAAAAATTCTACAGCTTCTTGATTTACCTTATCGTAAAGTTATTTTATGTGCAGGAGACGCTTCTTTTGGTTCATCAAAGACCTATGATTTAGAAGTCTGGTTGCCTGCTCAAGATACCTATCGTGAAATATCATCCTGTACGCTATTTGGTGATTTCCAAGCAAGACGCATGCAAGCAAGATGTCGCAATTCTGAAACAGGTAAGCCTGAATTACTTCATACTATCAATGGCTCTGGATTAGCAGTAGGTAGAACCCTTGTTGCGATAATGGAAAACTATCAACAGGCCGATGGTTCGATTAATGTCCCAGAGGCTCTACAGCCTTATATGGGTGGGT
>JBLHLI010000141.1:0-6509 GCA_047618765.1 Enterobacterales bacterium
AAACCAATTAATCAAATCTTCCAAGGCTTTGTTGAGGTTTTCAGGTTGACTGCCACCGGCCTGAGCCATATCTGGGCGTCCACCACCTTTACCACCCACCTGAACGGCTAATCGATTAACTAATTGTCCAGCATTAAACCTATCGGTTAAGTCTTTACTGACTCCTACAATCAAGCTTACCTTATTACCATCAGTTGTTGCAATTGCGACTATTGCTTTTTTCAACTTATTTTTTAATTGATCAACAGTTTCTCTTAATGCCTTTGGTTCTATATCATCTAATCTCTTAATTAGTACTGCAATATCACCATATTGTTTAGCTGCGGATATTAAATCATTGCCTTTTCCTGAAGCTAATTTTGCATTGAGTTTGTCAATTTCCTTCTCTAGATTTTTTGAGCGCTTTAATGATTGCTGAACTTTCTCAAATAAATGAGCACTATCCGTTTTAAGTAGCATTGATAATTGACCAAGGTAATCGTTCTGCTCTAGGGTCCAATTAACTGCAGCTTCTCCTGCAACGGCTTCTATGCGCCTTACGCCTGCAGCTATGCCTGTTTCAGAGGTTATCCGAAACAAACCTATATCACCAGTTCTTGATACGTGAGTACCGCCACACAGTTCTTTAGAGAAAGAACCCATTGTAAGAACTCTTACTTTATCTCCATACTTCTCACCAAAGAGCGCCATAGCACCATCCTCTTTAGCTTCATCAGGTGACATTATTTGGGTTGTGACTTCAGTATTTTCTCTTATTTGGTTATTTACCATCAGCTCAACATCACGCAGTTGTTCTTTACTGACCATTTCTAAATGCGAAAAATCAAAACGCAGTCGATTTGAATCAACCAGGGACCCCTTCTGAGTAACATGTTCGCCTAAAACACTTTGTAAAGCTGCATGCATAAGATGGGTAGCTGAGTGATTTGCTGCAATAGCACATCTGTCATTTGCATTAATGGTAGTTGTTACCACATCATCAATTTCAAAATGTCCAGATACAACTTCACCTGAATGAACAAAATGCTCACCAGACTTTTGGGTGTCTACTACGTTAAATACTCCATTCTTTGTTGTGATGACTCCGCTATCACCAACCTGTCCGCCAGACTCTGCATAAAATGCAGTTGTGCTCAAAATCATAATAGCTTTATCGCCAGCTTGTATTTTCTCTCTAGGTACATCGTTAGCTAGATATATAATTTTTCCCTGATCAGAAACCTTTTCGTAGCCACTAAAGATTGTTTTCCCTTCAATATCGATATCTTGAGTTTCATCAGTTGCAAACTTACTTGCAGCTCTGGCTTTTTGACGTTGACCTTCCATTGCAATATCAAAGCCATTTTTATCAATGGTTAGGCCCCTTTCACGAGCAATATCAGCTGTTAGATCGTAGGGAAATCCATAGGTATCATAAAGTTTAAAGACAACATCACCGGAAAGCTCTTTATCGCTTAATTCATCAACTGCTTGATCAAGAATTTTCAAACCTTTCTCTAAAGTCTTTAAAAATTGCTCATCTTCTCGCTTAAGTAACATTTCTATGGTTGCTTGCTGCTTTATTAACTCTGGGTAAGCTTCACCCATTTCTTTAACAAGCAGGACCACAAGTTTATAAAAGAATACATCCTCTATACCTAATTTATGACCATGACGGATTGCTCGACGTATAATGCGTCTGAGGACATAACCCCTACCCTCATTAGATGGTATTACACCATCTGAGATTAAAAAGGCACAGGAGCGAAGGTGATCAGCAATCACATTAAGAGAAGCTTGGCCTTTATTCTCAATACCAGTGATTGAAGCAATACCTGATATAAGATTACTGAACAGATCAATTTGGTAATTTGTATGAACACCTTGCATAATGGCTGCTACGCGCTCTAACCCCATACCAGTATCAATTGAAGGGTTAGGTAAATCTGACATAGTGCCGTCGGCTGAACGCTCAAATTGCATAAACACCAGGTTCCAAATTTCTATGTATCTGTCACCATCTTCATCGGGAGAGCCCGGAGGTCCACCAGGTACATCTTCACCGTGGTCAAAAAATATTTCAGAGCAAGGTCCACAAGGTCCTGTATCACCCATTGACCAGAAATTATCTTTTTCACCCAGTCTTGAAAACTTATTTTGGTCAATACCAATCTTATCAAACCAAATTTTTTCAGCTTCAATATCATCTTTATAAACAGTTACCCATAATCTTTCTTTCGGCAGACCTAGTTCAATGGTTAGAAATTCCCAGGCATACTGAATAGCTTGCTCTTTAAAATAATCTCCAAAACTGAAGTTACCTAGCATTTCAAAAAAAGTATGATGTCTTGCAGTATATCCCACATTATCTAAATCATTATGTTTACCACCGGCTCTAACACAGCGTTGAGAGGTGGTTGCTCTATTATATTCTCTTTTCTCAGTACCAAGAAATAGGTCTTTAAATTGAACCATGCCTGCATTGGTAAACAAGAGGGTTGGATCATTACCAGGAACTAGAGAACTAGAATCTAAGATCCGATGTTGATTTTTAGCAAAGTAATTTAGAAATCGTTGACGAATTTCACTGGTTGTCATATAGGGAATAGAACTCATATTATTTTTAGTACCTGTTTATAATTATTAATATTACCTGCAACATTATAATTGATGCTTAAGCTTGGTAACACTATTAATTTTTCAAATGTTCGAGAGGTAGTTCAGTTTTGTAGCAAATTTGCTTCAAAGAAAAACTACTTTTAATGTGGTTTATGCCTTCAAGAGCTGTCAGTTTGTCTAGAAACTCATGACATCCGTCTAAATCGGGTACAACCACTCTAATTAAATAATCAATATCACCCGTTATCAAATAACATTCCATAATTTCAGGCCAGTCACTGATGTTTTTTTCAAACATCTCTAAATTGTTTTTACGTTGTCGACTCAAGGTAATTTGAATAAAAACATTTACAGGTAGTCCGACAGTTTTAGGGTCAAGAAGTGTCACTTTACCTCTTATAAAGCCAGCCTCTTCAAGTAATTTAACCCGTCTTGAACAAGGTGAAGGAGATAAAGAAATTTTCTCAGCCAGTTCTGTATTAGAAATTCCACCCTCTTTTTGTAGGATGTTTAAGATCTGAATGTCGATGGCATCAACACTAAAATGTTCGCTATTAACCAACTTCATTTGTAAGCCTTATAAAATTAACAATTTTATATATATTGGATGATTTAACTAAATTATGCCATTTAATTAGCGTAATCAGTTAATATGACTGGAGTTTAACATGATTTTAGTAGGATCGAATAACTATTCTTATGCTATAATTTACGCCTTTATTTATACCATTTAATTAGGAGCTCTTTAATGAGTAATAGCATTCCTCTAAGCTTGCATGTCCCTGAGCCTTACTCACGACCTGGTGATACTCCAAACTTCGATTATATTATAGTTCCTGAAGCTGGTGAAACACGTCGACCTGAGATCGATAGCAAACCTGCTGATATGCATGACTTGGCTTTTGGACTGGTTAGAGTTCTAGATTTTGATGGCAATGCTGTAGGCCCCTGGAAACAAGATTATGATGATGACTTCTTATTAAAAGGTTTAAGAGTCATGATGAAAACTAAAGCCCTTGATGATCGGATGTATATGGCTCAACGTCAGGGTAAAACATCATTCTACGCTCAATGTCGTGGTGAAGAAGCCATCTCTTGTGCTCAGAAGATGGCCTTAACTAAAGGCGACATGTGTTTTCCTACATACCGACAACAAGGTTTGTTAATTGCACAAGACTTTCCTCTAGTTGAAATGATCAACCAAATTTATAGTAATGCTAAAGACAAACTTGAAGGTCATTCCTTACCTACCCTTTATTCAGAAAAAGATGCAGATTTCTTTACCATCTCTGGCAACTTAGGTACTCAGTATATTCAAGCTGTTGGTTGGGCAATGGCCTCTGCCATTAAAGGTGATACTAAAATTGCTTCAGCTTGGATCGGCGATGGTTCAACTGCCGAGAGTGATTTTCATGCTGCTCTAGTATTTGCATCAGTATATAAGCCACCTGTTGTAATGAATATTGTAAACAATCAATGGGCTATCTCATCATTCCAAGGATTTGCTGGTGGACAGGCTGCAAACTTTGCTTGCCGTGGCCATGGTTTTAACATTCCTTCGCTTAGAGTCGATGGTAATGATTTTCTAGCAGTACATGCCGCTTCACAGTGGGCTATAGAACGAGCTAGACAAAATCTTGGACCTACTATTATCGAATGGCTAACCTACAGAGCTGGCCCCCATACAACCTCAGATGATCCTACTAAGTATCGTCCAAAAGACGAATTCGAAGCTTGGCCTCTAGGAGATCCTATCAATCGAATGAAAGATCATTTGATAAAAATAGGTATATGGGATGAAGAGAAACATACAGCTTTAGAAAAAGAATTAAAAGATGAAGTTAAAGCTGCAGCAAAAGAAGCTGAAACTTATGGTACGTTAGGAAAAGGCGATGCTCCTGGTGTGGACGAGATGTTCAATCATGTTTACAAAGAAATGCCTGCACATCTTCGTAAACAACGTCAAGAATTGGGAGTTTAGAAATGACAGAAGTAACCCGTAAGAATATGCTTGAAGCAATTCGAGATGCTATGGCAGTTAAAATGGCTGAAGATGACAATGTTGTTGTCTTTGGTGAAGACGTTGGATATTTCGGTGGCGTATTTAGAGCAACTGAAGGACTACAAGAAGAGTTTGGAAAGTCTCGTGTTTTTGATACACCGATTAGTGAACTAGGAATTATTGGAGTAGCTGTTGGAATGGGAGCCTATGGCCTAAGACCTATACCTGAAATACAGTTTGCTGATTATATATTACCTGCCTATGACCAAATTGCCTCGGAAGCTGCTCGATTAAGATATCGTTCTTCAGGTGAATTTACTTCACCGATTACAATCCGCACACCTTGTGGTGGTGGTATTTATGGTGGTCAAACTCACAGTCAAAGTCCTGAAGCACTATTTACCCATGTTGCTGGTCTGAAAACTGTAATGCCTTCAAATCCCTATGATGCAAAAGGTATGTTGATTTCTGCCATCGAAGATGATGACCCTATTATCTTTTTAGAACCCAAACGACTTTACAATGGCCCCTTTGATGGACATCACGATAGACCTATAACACCTTGGTCAGATCATGCTGCAAGTGAAGTTCCTGATGGTCATTACACTGTTCCTCTTGGCAAGGCTGCAATTGCTAGAGAGGGAGAAGAAGTTACTATATTAGCTTATGGCACCATGGTTCATGTGGCGCTAGCTGCCACAAAAGAAACTGGCATAGACGCTGAAGTTATCGATCTTAGAAGTCTTCTGCCACTTGATGAAGAAGCTATCGAACGTTCAGTTAAGAAAACTGGCCGTTGTGTAGTTGTCCATGAAGCAACCAGAACCTGTGGTTTTGGTGCTGAACTTATCAGTATTGTTCAAGAGCTATGTTTTAATCATCTAGAAGCTCCAATCATCCGAGTAACCGGTTGGGATACACCCTACCCTCATGCACAAGAATGGGATTACTTCCCGGGTCCTGCTCGCGTAGGCAAAGCCCTTAAGAAAGTAATGGAAGCTTAAACTATGAGTACTGAGTCTAATAATTCGAACAAGGAAACAAATACCATGGGAAATTACCTAATTGATGTACCAGATATTGGTGAAGGTATTGCTGAAGTAGAAATCGTTGAGTGGCCAGTAGCTGTCGGCGATTCGGTTGAAGAAGACGATATTATTTGTGTTGTGATGACTGATAAAGCAACCGTTGAAATCCCTTCTCCAATTGATGGAACCTTAAGTTGGTTAGGCGCAGAAGCTGGTGACATGATCGCTGTTGGTGCAAAACTTGTTCGACTACAGGTTGAAGGTCAAGGTAATGATGACGGTACCTCTGAGTCCTCAACCGTTGAAGTAGTTGCTGAAGAGCCTGCTCCACAAATAGAAACCAAGGCAGCTGTTATAGAAGAGCCTGTTGCTCAATTCTCCTCTGAGCCTGCTACAACAGTTCAATCGACAGGAATTCCTCGTCCGGAAGGTGATAAACCAATTGCAGCCCCTGCGGTGAGACAAAGAGCACGAAATGCTGGCATTGATTTACGTTTTGTCAGAGGCACAGGCCCTGCTAATAGAATTACCCATGAAGATTTAGATAGCTTTATCTCAGGTGGGATGACAGCTGCTGGTGCTAGTGGCTCAGCACCTCAGTCTGGTATTGCTAACACTTCAGTTGAACAAATTAAAGTCATTGGTCTTAGACGAAAAATTGCAAAAGTCATGCAAGACACAATGCAACGCCTTCCTCATTTTACTTACGTTGAAGAAGTTGATGTAACTGAGTTAGAGCTTTTGCGAACTAAACTCAATAAAAATCGTCGTGACGACCAACCTAAACTGACAGTATTACCCTTTATTATCAAGGCATTAGCACAGGCTATTAAAGTATATCCTGAAATGAGTTCTCGCTTTGATGATGTAGCTAATGTGGT